>CANCCE010000089.1 GCA_947374505.1 Comamonadaceae bacterium
ACCCAGTCAGGGTTTGTTTCTTTGTGCATCCAAGTATTGGCTTTTGACCCTGCCTGAACAGCCGAAGTGCGTGGTTTTCGCGTCGCCTCGAAAACCCTGAACGCTTCTGGAAAACTGCTGTCGGCCCGCTCATCCAGGCAGCGCGCCAAAACCACTGAATCCTCTAACGCCATCGCCGCACCCTGAGCCATGTAAGGCGTCATGGGGTGGCAGGCATCGCCCATGAGAAGCACTCGACCAGAGCTCCAGCTAGGCAAAGGGTCTCGCTCGAATATGGCCCACTTATGCACATCGGGGCAAGCATTCAGCACGCTTAAAACGTCGGGATGAAAGCCCTTATAGGCTTCCCGCAACATGGAGAGATCGCCTTTGGCCGACCACGATTCGGGGGTGATCCAATCCGAATCTTCCGGCTGGCTGGTGACGAAATAAACTTCGTCGCGCCGTTGGGTGACGTAATAAATCACAATGTGACGATCGGGCCCCCACCACTTCGTTCTAGAGTCGCCGATGTCCATGCCGTTTAACAGCGCCGCAGGAAATGTCGTGCGGTAAGCGACTCGCCCCGTGAAACGAGGTTTTTCAGCGCCTAATAATATTCCACGAATCAGCGAGTGCACGCCATCGGCACCGATCACGGCGTCAGCCGTTGCCACCAAGCCATCTGCAAAAGTCAGAGACACCCCGTCGTCGTTCTGCGTCAACCCCGTCAGTTTCTTGTTGTTGTGAACGATTTCGGGCGGAACCAATGACGCTAGCGCCGCATGGAGGTCACCCCGGTGCAGAGCAAGAAAAGGTGTGCCATAGCGCTCTTCGGCATATTCTGCAAGCGGAAATTCGTTCGTGATCGCACCCGTGTTCCATTCCCGATTCAAAGACGAGCGAGGCGCGAATGAGGTCTGGCGCAAAGACTCCTCAAGACCCATGCCGCGCAGAACTTTCATCGCGTTCGGCCCCATTTGTATGCCCGCCCCTACGCGGATAAATCGATTGGCCTGTTCATACACATCAACTTGCAGACCCAAACGACGCAAGGTGATGGCAGCGGCAAGGCCACCGATTCCAGCGCCGATGATGGCAATTTTTGACTTTCGTAAACTCATTGAACTGTTCCAATTTCTGTGAATGAACTAAATTAAGCAAGGTCTGCACAGACCTTGTTGGCGAAATTTTTCAGCAGCGTCCTGAACTTATTGGTTTGTCACCCCGGTGGTTCTGATGACGCTTTCCCATTTTTTTGAATCAGTCTGTGAGCGTTTTTCGAAGTCCTCGGGCGATCCACCCAGAGAATCTCCCGATATTTTTTTCAATTGCTCTTTGACATCAGGCAGCAGCAGCGCTTTGTTGATTTCCGCGTTGAGTTTACGAACGATAGCTGGCGAGGTCTTTGCTGGCGCGACGACCCCATACCAAACTGTTGACTCATAACCCGGCAGTCCTTGCTCGGCAATGGCTGGAAGCTCAGGCCAAGCGCTAGAGCGCTTCAAACTCGCCACGCCGAGTGGGCGTAGGGTTCCATTGCGGCTGTACGACACCAGGCTGTTGTCGAAAGCCATGTGAATTTGGCCCGACACAAGATCCGTTAGCGCTGAAGTGCTGCTCTTGTAGGGCACATGGACGATGTTAATGCCGGCCATCGTTGCAAACAGGGCTCCCGCAAGATGAGCCGATGTGCCGGCGCCGGGCGAACTGTAATTGAGTTTCCCAGGGTGGGCTTTCGCAAATGCGATCAGTTCTTTGATGTTCTGCGCCGGCAAAGTGGGGCTGACAGACAGTAAAGAAGGAAATTCAGCGATCAAAGCGACTGGCGCAAAGTCCTTGTCGGGATCGTAAGTCATATTGGCAAACAGGTGCGGATTGATAGACAGCGTGGTGACACTGGCCATGAGCAGCGTATAGCCATCGTTCGCAGATGAGGCAACCGCCTTGGCACCCATCATGGTGGCCGCTCCCGGTTTGTTTTCGACGACAACAGGCTGGCCTAAGGATCGTGACAGTTTGTCGGCGATCATCCGTGCCAAAGTGTCTGCTGTTCCGCCCGGGCCGTGGACACAAACAAGCTTGATAGGCCGAATTGGATAGTCAGTCTGAGCCCACGCAGACGTCAATCCCAAAGCGGCAACTAAAAAGAGGCATGCAGACCATTTTTTTTTATTCATTTCTATCTCCTGAAAAATATCTTACCGCGAGACACACTTGATTCTGGCATTTAGAAAATTCAGGGAATCGGCTAAAATGAGCTGAGTGGTTTGAATTGAAGTCGGTTTATCTGTCTGTCCGTGTCAAGGGCTCAGATCGACACCCAGAACAAGCCGCACAGGATATAAGCCCCTGCTATTCATCAGATAGCAAGGGCTTTTTTATGGACTCACAGAAAGAAAAATATGACAGATAAAACCGGCACGCGGATCTACCTTGAAACATTCGACGATTTTGACAACGGACTGTCTGACCTGATTGACCTGTGGTCCAGCGCGGATAAAAAAGTCACCACAAAGGTTAAAGAAACAGCGCTCGCCAATTACAAAGAAGACCTAGAAGAGGCCACCCTCCAGTGGGTCGACAACAAAGCCAAGTCGAAAAAATATGCGGCTATCGCCGAAGAGTTGGCTGAGTTTGAAGACGCACTGAAGCAAGGCGAATAGACTCTCCGCAGCTCAATCTTCATGCTGTAGCGTACTTACCGGTGAGCTGAGGGGTGAGCCCCTTTAAACCGCGTTGCTCCCGCTCTAATCGGGTTTCTCTAGACCAAGTGCGCTTCAAGTCGTCTTTGACTCCGATGGTCAGGCGGCCCATGCCTTCCACTTCTAAATCCACCTTGTCTCCGTCCTGGAATGAAGACAAACCTCGGTGGTTGGTACCAGTGGCAATGAGGTCGCCGGGTTCTAACGCATGAATACCTGACACCCACTCGATGCAGCGCGGAATCTTGTGCGCCATGTCGTCCGTGTTGAAATTTTGTTTGAGCACACCATTGACCCACAACTTGACTTGCAGTTTTTGCGGGTCTTTAACTTCGTCGGCGGTGACAATGTACGGGCCGATAGGCGCAAACGTGGCACGTGATTTCATTTGGTAAAAGGAATTGCTCTCGGGCTGCACACCCCGGGCAGATCCATCGATGAAATTCACATAGCCAAAGATATGTTCCATCGCTTTAGCAGCAGGAATAAAACTTCCGCCCTTACCGATGATCAAAGCCAACTCGGCTTCACCCTCGAAAATACTGGACGGAATATCTGGCAGGACCATGGTGTCGCCGTGACCAATGATGCAACCTGGCGACTTGTGAAATGCATTGATGAGCGCGGGCTCTTTGCGCGTTCCATCTTCCATAAAATTAACAGCCATGCATTCAATATTCACAGGCTTTGGAAGGGGCGGCCGAATTTTGACTCTGGAGATAGGGACAGACTTGCCGCCGGCAACCGCTTTTTCGATACGAGGCCTGACCTTGTCAAACGTGGCAATCAGTCCATTCATCAAGTCCCCGATACCGTGATGAGGAATATTACTCACAACAGAGGTGATGTCTACAACGCCCTCGCCTTTGATGATTCCAATTCTGTAATCATTGAACAACATGATTTTCATGAGCACCTCTGAGGTTGATAGACGTTGGTTGGGGGATCGCGGTGCTGATGATAGTCAAGCTTTTTTGACTAAGCAATGCAAGATCGACCCAATTAACTACGGTTTACCCTAATCGACTCAGGTCAATTCTTGTTGAAATAATGCGCATCTACCAAAGGAGACGATCATGAAGCACTTAGCTCGACGTAACAGACGATCTTTTATGATGGCGGCGGTTGGCGCAGGGTCTGTGCCATTCGCGTCTTGGGCTTCGCCCCTGACCGTTGAATTGAGCAGTGCGTCCGCATTGAGACTTGACGGCTTTCGTCGGTTGCCACAAAACGATGAGCCCATGGTGTTGTCTGGACGCGCCATCTCTTTCGATCAAAAACCACTCAGCGGTCAATCGGTGGTCTTGAAAAATGCCCCCAAAAAAACATTGACAGATGCGGACGGTCGTTTCTTTTTTAAAACCACCACATCAGCATTGATTAACTCGGAGTTTGAGCTGACCGTTGAGGCAGGCCACCAAGAAAACGTCCAGCGTTCAAGTGCTAAATACCAAATTTCGTCACAGCAATTAACGCAAGACGCTGCGGGTGATTGGCGGATTTATTTGGATATCCGAATCTAAAAGTACCAACCGGGCGGCAGAAATTTAGCCGCTATCTCCCAGCGTTCGACCATCCAATGCCATGCCACGTGGGCAATCAACGCAGACAGGACAAGGCTGATCAAGCGGCCCTGCGGGTTAGCGGTGATCATGCGGGCAATAGGAAAACCAATCAAAAGGACGAGCAATTGCCCTGCCTCAACACCTAAATTGAACGACAGCAGTGACACCATCCAATGTGAGCCTGCGAATTGCAATGTTTCATGCAGTGCAAATGAAAATCCAAAACCGTGGACAAGACCAAACACAGCGCACAAAATCCATCTGCGGCGGACTGAAGGGTTCCAAATATTCTGCAGTGCCATGAAAAGGATGGACAAGGCAATCGCCCACTCCACCCATGGTGTGAACCACAATCCACTGGGCGCATAGCCCAAGGCAGATGCGATCAATGTGATGGAGTGAGCCGCAGTGAAGCTCGTGATGACGCCAAGCAACTGCATCCAACCGGGCGCCAAAAGAATGAGGCAGGCGATGAACAGCAAATGGTCTGTGCCACTCAAAATGTGCTCAAACCCTGATGTTATAAACCGCCATGAAGCTTGCCAAATACTGGGGTTGAGCAGAACCACGCCTTCCTTTGCGTCGAGTTCAAATGCCTGCTCCTCAGCATTGAGCAATTTGAAACGCAGATTGATACCGACACGCAGCGCCAGTCGTTGAAGTCCAAAATCGATGCCAATTTGCGCATTGGAACTTGCCAGGGGATACGCCATTTCAATATCTAAATATTGCTGACTCCAAACCAAGTCGTCAGGTAAATCCCATTGACTTTTTCGCACATGGGAAAGCGCCGTTTCATAGGCACCAAATGACCGGTCGGATGGCAAACTGATGCGTGTGTTCTCAATCGTGGGGGCACTCAGGAGCGTGCCATTTTGAGATACTTTTAGATTGTCAGTGAACCACAATTGCGCCGCCTGCTCAAGCGAAGGCTTGATTTTTTCCAAGTTCAGATAGATGTCTTTGATGAGCGGAAATTCAACCTCTTTCATGGCGCTCATCGGGGCACGTATCAGAAGCGTCAGTCGCTGTTCATCTTGTTTTAAGAAGACCTGAACTTGTGCATCACGCGGTATCTCATGTGCCTGCGCAGACAAGACACACAAAAATCCTGCTAACAAAAAAAGTGTCACGCGCCGAATTTTTTCAAATACCGAGGTACTAGGGGTTTTCATGGATTCCATGCAAATGACGGTGCTTTATCTTGTGTCTGGCAATTGATTTGTCTATGCTAGCCGAATCACCTTGGATTCGAAAATAAACAATGGGGTTATATGAAAATTAACACTCGCTCATCGAAGTTGACAATGGCGGCTGCAGTCCTATGCCTACTTGGCTTAACACTTGGCTCGTCTGATCAACCGGTTAACGCGAAAGCCAATACCGTTAAGGCGCCCATTTTCGAGGTCGATCCCCTCTGGCCCAAAGCGATGCCGAATCACTGGTTATTGGGCATGGCCATTGGTATCTGGGTGGATGACAAAGACCATGTCTGGATTATTCATCGAGGCGCCGCCACATTGAATGACAACGAATTGGCATTGACTAAAAATGTTGGCGAATGCTGCGCAGCAGCGCCGCCGGTTTTGGAATTTGATCCCGCCGGTCGATTGGTGCAAGCTTGGGGCGGTCCAGGACCAGGTTACCAATGGCCAGACTCCAATCACGGCATCCACATCGATCACAAAGGCAATGTCTGGATCGGTGGGAACGGTGAGAATGACGCGCACATATTGAAATTCACGCGCGATGGTAAATTTTTAATGCAGATGGGGAAACACAAAGGCAACAAAGGCAGCAACGACCTTGAAAATTTTGGTCGTGTGGCAAAAATTTGGGTGGATCCTAAAACCAATGAAGCCTATGTTGCCGATGGCTACAAGAACAAACGCGTGGCCGTCTTAGACGCCGACACCGGCGTGATGAAACGCTATTGGGGTGCTTATGGCAACAAACCCGATGACGCTGACATGGGCAAATACGACCCGTCTGCACCACCCCCATTGCAATTTAGAAATCCCGTCCACTGCGTAGAAAGAAGCCATGATGGCTTGGTCTATGTCTGCGATCGGCAAGCGAATCGGGTGCAGGTGTTTAAACCTGATGGAACATTTGTCAAAGAAGCACATTTTGCAAGGCAAACCTTGGGCTCAGGCTCCACCTGGGACTTGGCTTTCTCTAAAGACCCACAGCAACGATTTATTTTTGTAGCCGATGGCACCAACGAGAAAGTTCGCGTCATCTTGCGTGAGACTTTGATGGAGATTACGAATTTTGGTGATGGTGGTCGACAGCCAGGCCAATTCTTTGGCGTGCACAGCATTGCCACCGACTCCAAAGGAAACATTTACACGACAGAAACCTACGAAGGCAAGAGATTGCAAAAGTTTGTCTACAAAGGCATGGGCGAAGTCTCTAGCAGCCAGGGAACGGTGTGGCCTAAGCGATAAAAGTTCAGCGCCTTCGCATCCGCGTTTATTTGCTAGCACCAGAGCGCAAGAAGTTGGGAATGACTGACTTGATTTTGGCCTGCAGCCTTGAAACGCCATAGTCGTTGGCGGCAACACTGATCTTCTTGTCGTTGGCATTGCGCCCGGCCCGGAAGCGGTCCAAGATGGAACCACTCATCTTGGATTGGTAAAGCCCCTTGGTTTTTGGCTTTTCAGCTTCCTGGACGCGTCCCATCTCTTCAATAGCCCGACCGAAGTGAATGAAATTCTCACGCGTTTCATCATCACTTGTCTTGACAAAAAATTCTGAACCAAAGAACTCACTGGCTTTCTCATTGAACCGGACCGGCGGCGATAAAAAGAAAGCCGTCGTGAAGGACTGGTAAAAAATATTCGAGTACGTATCCAAATTAACCACCCGGCTCGGCACCACGATCAATTTGGGCGGGGTGCGCATCGTTGAATTGAAGACAAAACCAAAACGATTGACAAACTCCAGCGTGCTGTCGAGCTCTACCCGAGACAATGAACTCGGCACCAGTACCAAGTCAAACTCAAACAAAAACTCGGCCGGCAAGATGTCAGTCCAAGTCAGATCTGCAATGATGACCTCCGATGACGCATTGGCAGAGCGCAGGGCCTGCTTGGCTTGGAGCAAAGCCATGCCGCCTCCTTTGTTGTTCGGCGACTCCACGGAGATGCACTGAATGCCGATAGGTGCGGCATTCCTAACCCATTTACCCGCTGTGGCCTGGTGGTCCAGATCGACCAAGGTGGTCAATTTTCCCGCCGTATGCGCAAAATAAGCAGCCAGATTTGCAGACACAGTGCTTTTACCAACGCCACCCTTTTGGCTGGTGATCAATATCTTAAGTTTGGCTGTCATATATGCTTCCTAGAATCAATCTGGCTACAATTTTTAACTATTTTTACGTATAGAATTAAAAAATAGTATTTAATCATGAAACTAGTTTTGTGTGTGAGCATTTTTTTTAAGGACACTTCGCCATGAGTCATCCCAGCCCCAAACTCGTCATGATGCGCTTTGACCCCCGTGGCGGTTGGGTCAAACCCAGCGACGAGGAATTTCATGTGCAAGGTGCTGATTTGCCTGGCAGAGCCCCACCGACGGTCGTGGAAGTTCCGGCAAAATTCTCCGCTGTTTCGCTCACCGAGTTGGGCGATTCGATCGTCGACGTATTCAACTCCCTCAAAATTGAAGACCCGCGTCTCCAGGTGTGGGGGCAAGTGAATTCGGCGATCCGGAGAATGTCTGATAAGTTAACTGAACAACAACTCTTGGAAGAGCGCTTGGTGTCTGTCAAGGCAGAAATTGAAGGCCTGCGGAGCTTGGCTTCAGAGATGGTGGGTTCCGCCTATCAAAACGAAGTCGACGTCCATGCCACCTCGAAGGTTCGTGTTCAGGTTGCGGAGGCGTTGAACAAGAAAATCACCAAGGTTTTGAAAGGTTGAACATGCGGTTCAGTTTTTTGCGCGCCATTGGTAGCCTGTTGGCGTTTGCGAATTGGGTTGCATTTCTGACGGTATCCGTGCTGATTTGGGAGCAAGCCGGTGATGTCGCTTGGATTCAAAAACTGCACTGGGGCTCGTTTTTGACAGACCTGTCGGGGCTGCTCCAGTTGTCCGCAGTTCCATCAGGCAGCGTCTGGATTGCATGGCTGTTGCTCAGTGTTTGTTTTTCGATTGTTTGGCTTGGCTTCACAGTGCAGCAAGAGGTTCGCAAAAAAGTGATTGTTCCTGTGATTCCTCCTCCGCCCAACGCTGTGGATTTAAGGCAGGGCGCGATTGAATCACATCCGGAAATCCAGGAAAAGCTCAGGCGGCTCAACCGCTGGCTCAGCTAGACAGAGAAAGGGTCGTGAGGGGTCCAAAGACTGGATTTCAACAACGTTCTGGGATGTGCAAGGAATGCCATACTGCGTGTCATGCAGTTGGATTTTTAACCCAGAAAGCAAATCATGCGCATTGAAACCCTCGCCGTTCACGCTGGCTACACGCCAGACCCCAGCACCAAAGCAGTGGCCGTGCCCATCTACCAAACGGTGGCCTACGCGTTTGACAACACCCAGCACGGGGCCGACCTGTTTGACCTCAAGGTTGCGGGCAACATTTACAGCCGCATCATGAACCCGACCAACGGCGTCCTAGAGGCGCGCGTGGCGGCATTAGAAGGCGGTATAGGCGCGCTGGTGGTGGCCTCCGGCATGTCGGCCATTGCCTATGCCATTCAAACCATTGCCGAGGCGGGCGACAACATTGTTTCAGCCTCCACTTTGTACGGTGGCACCTACAACCTGTTTGCCCACACCTTCCCGCAAATGGGGATTGAGGTGCGCTTTGCCGACTACCGTGACCCGGCCTCCTTTGCAAAGCTGATCGATGCGCGCACCAAAGCCGTTTACTGTGAAAGCATTGGCAACCCGCTGGGCAATATCACCGATCTGACCGCACTGGCCAAAGTAGCCCACGCCCACGGCGTGCCGCTGATTGTGGACAACACCGTGGCCAGTCCGTACCTGTGCCGCCCGATTGAGCACGGCGCCGACATCGTGGTGCATTCGCTCACCAAATACTTGGGCGGGCATGGCACCACCATCGGCGGCGCGATTGTCGATTCCGGCAAGTTCCCCTGGGCTGAACACAAGGAGCGCTTCAAGCGGCTCAACGAGCCTGATGTCAGCTACCACGGCGTGGTCTACACCGAGGCGCTCGGTGCAGCCGCTTACATCGGCCGCGCGCGCGTGGTGCCCCTGCGCAACATGGGTGCAGCACTCAGCCCGATGGCCGCGTTCCAGATTTTGCAAGGCATCGAAACCCTGGCCTTGCGCATGGACCGCATTTGCGAGAACGCTCTCAAAGTGGCCAAACACCTCCAATCTCATGCCAAAGTGAGTTGGGTCAATTACGCTGCGTTGCCCGACCATCCCGACCATCAACTGGTGCAAAAACTCATGGTTGGACGGGCCTCGGGCATCATCAGCTTCGGCTTGAAAGCCAGCGACAGTTTAGAGGCTGGTGCCCGCTTCCAAGACGCGCTCAAGCTCTTCACTCGCTTGGTCAATATTGGCGATGCCAAGTCGCTGGCTTGCCACCCCGCCTCCACCACGCACCGTCAGCTCAACGCGGACGAGTTGGCCAAAGCCGGCGTCAAACCTGACATGGTGCGGCTGTCCATTGGCATTGAGCACATTGATGACTTGTTGGAAGACTTGGAACAGGCGTTAGCAGCGGTTTGACCACAACCCAGCCGTGAAAAAGACGGCAGGTCACATCACTTCGCCTCAGGCAGCTCATCCCACCGCGTGGTGAAGCGGCCTGATCGGTTCTCAGACTTCATCCCCCAGCGCTCTGCGGTGCCGCAGACGCCCATGCGCAGAGTGTTGCGCCCATAAGTTCGGTTGACTATATCGAGCGCAGCCATCAACCGGGCTGAGCGCGCACGGGCCGTCGGGTCGTCAAACAGTGTTTCTTGTCTGACCGCTTGGCTGGACAGCATGGTCAGCATGACGCCGGCTTTTTTGTACTGGTAGCCGGGCTTGTAGATCAGTTCCAAGCCAAAAATCGCTGCGCGCGTGAGCGCCAGTGTGTCGCTGCCGGGGTCCATGAGTGGCACCAGCAGGCCGGCGTTGTATTGCGCATCGTTGGCCTTGAAGCGATTGGTCTGCACGAACACCTGGACCGCCGCGGCCACGGACCCTTGCTGACGAAGTTTTTCAGCCGCCTTGGCGACGTAGCTGGCCACCGCTTCCCGCAACTCTGACAAGGTGATCACCGGCGTACCGAAGCTGCGCGACGACATGATTTGCTGCTTCGGCGGCGCCACATCTTCAAGCTCTAGGCATGAAATGCCGCGCAA
>CANCCE010000090.1 GCA_947374505.1 Comamonadaceae bacterium
CAGACGGATTTCACCTTGCAGGAAGGCGTGCCGTTGAAAATTCTGCAAAATTTTGTGCCGACCGAAGAGTTTGTGCTCGAGGCCGGCGACATGCTGTATCTGCCGCCGCGTTATGCCCACGACGGGGTGGCAGAAGACGCCGTCTCGGCCGATGGAAAACCTGAAGACTGTATGACTTACTCGATAGGCTTTAGAGCGCCGAGTCAGACCGAGCTGGCGGGTGCGCTGCTGCAGCGCTTGGCAGAGTTTGGCTCAGAGGATGAAGATTTTGAGGCTGTCCCAAAACTCTATCGCGACCCGCAGCAGCCGGCCACCGCCAACCCCGCTGCGTTGCCGGCTGAATTGGCGGCGTTTGCGCGGCAAGCGGTGGCATCGGCGATGAAAGACCCATTGGCACTGGCTTGCGCCTTGGGTGAATACCTGACCGAACCAAAGCCTTCGGTCTGGTTCGACGAGCCTCCTGAGGATTTAAGGGGTTCGCCTCTTTTGGGGGCAGAGTCCAATTTGGTGCTAAATGCCCGAACCCGGATGATGTATGACGAACACCACATATTTATCAACGGTGAAAGTTACCGAGCCAAAGGTGCCGATGCTGCGTTCATGCATCGGCTGGCTGACCAGCGGCAGCTGAGTGCTGCCGAGCTTCGCAAAGCCAGTGTTTCAGCGCAAAATTTGCTTGCGGATTGGCGCAGCGCTGGGTGGTTAGCCTCGGCATAAAAGGCTTGATTCGTTAATTTGTTGTGTTTAGCCCCTTCACAACTGGGGGTAAATCCGCATATACTTCCGCGTTGGGCTGGTAGCGGTCGAATTCTCCTGCCTAAACTAGGAGGCAAACTGATTTAGTTTGACCTTTTTCGAAAATTGCTTTCTTATACATATCAAGGTATCAAAAAATGAACAAATCACTCGTTTTGGCAGCTATCGTCGCAGCTTTCGCCCTGGCCGCTTGCGGTAAAAAAGAAGCTCCAGTTGAAGCACCTGCTCCAGTTGTCGCTCCTGCTCCAGCTGCTGACGCATCGGCTCCAGCCGCTGCTCCAGCTGCTGACGCATCGGCTCCAGCCGCTGCTCCTGCTGCTCCAGCCGCCAAGTAATACTTCGCTGATCCAAAAAAGCCGCTTTCGAGCGGCTTTTTTTCGTCTGGTGATTTGATGCGCTATTGCATCAAGCGCTGACCTGCATCCAGAGAGATCCGTCAGTGGGGTGGGCGGCTGAGAATTCCGGACTGCCCCACTGTGGTGCATGACTTCTGGACAGTGCTTCAAGAGCCAGGTTCGGGCTGTTGTTTTGCGCACTCAAATGGGCTGCTACGACATGCTTCAGGCCCGGGTGTGCCAGTGCGCTGGCAATGGCGGCCGCAGCGGTATTCGACAGGTGCCCGTATGGCCCGCCTATGCGCCGTTTGAGGAATGTCGGGTAGCTCGACTTTTCCAGCAGGTCAGTGTCGTGGTTGCACTCCAGCAGCAAGGCATGGCAGCCGGCCAGATGCGTCAACACATGCGCTGTGGCGTGGCCTAGGTCTGTCAGGACACCGAGTTTCGCGTTGCCGTCGGTGCAAGTCAGTTGTAGCGGCTCGCGGGCATCGTGCGGGACGGTGAAAGGAGTGACCTGCAATTCCCCGAGGTCAATGGGTTGGCCGTCAGTGGCGATATGCAGCAGACCGTCAAAGTCGGGGCTGCCCAAAGCTTCATACGTCCCTCTGCTCATCCAGACGGGGATGCGGTAGCGCTGTGCGAACTGGCGAGCGCAGCCGATGTGGTCGCTGTGTTCGTGGGTGATGAAGATGGCGTCAAGCGAAGTGGCCTCGGAAGGGGCCGCTTCGGCCAAACGCAATGAAAGCTGTTTAATTCCCAACCCACAGTCCACCAGCAACCGGGTCGAGCGGATGCCGCTGGCTTCCACCAGCGTCGCATTGCCTGTGCTGCCGCTGCCCAGATTTTTAAAGCGAAGCACCTGTGGTGAACGTTGCTCGCTTACTTCAGGTCGTCTGCAAGCACCTTGATGATGCGTTCGGCATTGACAGAAGTTTCTGGCTTGCCATCTGCCTTGAGGACAGAGACCGATGTCGATTCGTCCTTGCTGTTCAAGGCAATCCGGTATTTCAGGGGCGCCGATGCAGCTGTAGAACTGCTGAACAGTTTGCTGAAGAAACCAGGTTCCTTGGCATCGGTCGTCAATGCAACATACCGGACGAAATACAGACCTTGGGCACGGTCCCGGTCTTCAACAGTGAAACCTGTGCGGTCGAGTGCCAGCCCGACGCGCCGCCAGGCACGCTCGAAGCCTTCGTCCACTTGCAGCACCGGGAGACCATTGACCGAAGCAATGCGTGATGTTTGGCGCACTGCACCACTGGCCACTAAGATTTTGGACTGTTCTTGCGAAACGCCCAGTTTGACCATCAGACGTCGCAGAAATTCAGCTTCCAGTTCTGGATCCGCAGGACGCGGCTGCCAAACCGTTGAGCCTGAACCCGAGGTGCCCGTGGTGCCAGTGACGACTTCAACCATGCCGCGGTGGCTGATAAAAATTTCAGTGCCGCCGTTGGCTGTGCGCTCCAAGCGTGTGCGAAATTTGTCCCGTTCGCCTGTCGAATATAAGCTGTCGAGAACCTTGCCAAGCGCATTGCGGATGAAATCCTGAGGCAATTTTGCACGGTTTTCGGCGAAATCAGTTTCAAGAATACCGAGCTCAGCTTGCTCAATCGGCAACTGAAAACCGCTTTCTTTCCAGAATTCGCGGACAGGTTCCCAGAGTTTGTCAGCTGAACGGTTGACCACCAGCCAGCGCTGGCTGCCGGCACGCTCAATGCGAACGTCGCCGATGACAGTGGCGGCAGTGGGTGTGGTCACGCTCGCGCTGGGCTGGGCGACCTGATAAGAGTTGGCTGACACCGCCAGGCCAGGAACGACGTAGCGGCTGTCCCGCGTGAGCTGGCTGAGATCGGGCGGAACTTCGAGGCCGGGTCCTTTTTTGGTTGCGGAAGCCGACTTGTAGTCCACTTTACCGCCACTGAGGGTGTCGCTTACCGTCGTACAGCCGCTGAGCGCTGAGCCGACCAACAATGCGGCAACAGCCAGGCCCAGAGAGGTGCTTTGCTTGGAAATAGTCATGTGAGTTTTCAATTCATGTCTTTCAGATCAGATCAAGCCGCAAACGCGCAAAGCGTTTTCGACAGTGGCTTCGTTGGATGGTTCCAGCGGCGTCATGGGTAGGCGAAGTGTCGGGCCGCAGAGTTTCATGCGGGCCATCGCCCATTTCACAGGAATCGGGTTGGCTTCTACAAAAAGATGTTTGTGCAGCGGCAGCAGTTGCAGCTGAATCTGCATGGCGCGGCGGGCGTCGCCAGCCACCGCAGCCATGCATAACTCGTGCATCAGGCGCGGTGCAACATTGGCTGTCACGCTGACATTGCCTTGGCCGCCGCACAACATCAGGGCCACAGCGGTCGCGTCGTCGCCTGAATACACCGCGAATTCCGCTGGAGTTTCTTTGATCAGCCATTGCGCGCGTTCGATGTTGCCGGTGGCCTCTTTGATGCCGACAATGCCAGGCACCTGCGTCAGCCGCATCACCGTAGGGTGCAGCATGTCTGCCACGCTGCGGCCGGGAACGTTGTACAACACCATGGGCAGATCAACCGCTTCGGCAATCGCCTTGAAGTGCAGGTACTGGCCTTCTTGCGTGGGCTTGTTGTAGTAGGGCACGACCTGCAACTGGCAGTCGGCGCCGACTTTTTTGGCGAACTTGGTCAGCTCAATGGCTTCGGCGGTGGAGTTGGCACCGCAGCCGGCCATGATCGGCACGGCCTTGGCGCCATGGCTGAGCGCTTGCTCGACCGCGACACGGATGATTTCACAGTGCTCTTCCACGTTGACCGTCGGTGATTCACCGGTGGTGCCGACCACGCCGATGCAGTCCGTGCCTTCGGTGATGTGCCAGTCCACCAGCTTGCGAAGGGTGGGGTAGTCGACGCTGCCGTCTGCGTGCAACGGGGTCGCCAGAGCAACGATACTGCCAGTGATTTGTTTCATGTTTTGAGTGACCTAGGCCTATAAAGAAAGCAGGCAGGGAAGGGGGCTACAGCGGACGTTTAAAGCCCATTGCGCATTCTACTCAGACAGCAGAGTCAAGGTTCATGTCACGGGCGTTGCGGCGCAGGGATTTAGCCAAGCCGGTAGCGCGCTGGCGGGCTTGTCGGCGTACCGCTGCCGGCCTTCAACTCACGGACGGCGACGATGCGCTGCACAAAGCGCGGGCTGGGCCGGTCTTCAAAACCCTCTTCAAACGCGACGATGCGTAGCGCTTGGCAAACCTGCAGCAACTCCCCAGGTTGGAGCAAAAAATCGGGTCTGGATGGTTTGCCCACGGTTTCGTTGCCGGCGGCAAAGGTTTCGTAAATCAACACACCGCCCGACGCCAGACTCGCCAGCAGCGTCGGCAGCAAAGGCCGCCACAAATAATTGGTGACGACGACCGCGTCAAACTGGCGCCCAGAAAAAGGCCAGGGGCCGTTTTCAATGTCGGTGACGCATGTTTCGCAGCGTTCTGGCGGCAGGTCAATCGCCGCAATAGCTTCTGCAGAACGGTCGACTGCTACGACCCGCAGGCCGCGTTGATGAAACCAGCGCGCATGGCGACCACGGCCACAGGCGACATCCAGTACGCTGCCACCTTCAGGCAGTAAGTGACTCCAGCGTTGCACCCAAGCCGAGGCAGCTTCGTCGCCATGGCCGATCGGCGGTGTGGTCAGCGTCATTTAAAAGCAGGACCACAGTTGGTCTGCCAGCATGACCAGCATGTTGGGCCGCGTGTACAAGGCGAACACCGCCAGCGGTACGCTGATGAAGAGCAGCCAGAGTAGTATCTTTCGTAGCATTCTTGGCATGTTAGGCCCCTTGCATCAGCTTGTCAGGCGTCCGGTCAATGGGGGCCTCGCGCACCGGCAAATTGATCAGTCCGGCAAAGATGCCGAGGACGATGGCGATGTACCAAACGATGTCATAGCTGCCCGTGCGGTCGTACATATAGCCCCCTAGCCAGACGCCCATGAAGGAGCCGATCTGGTGGCTGAAAAAGATGAAGCCGCTGAGCATTGACAGATGCTGGATGCCGAAAATTTGCGCCACGGCCGCATTGGTGGGCGGCACTGTGGACAGCCACAGCAGGCCCATGACGGCCGAAAATACGTACACGCTCATGGGGCTGAGGGGCGCCGCGATAAAAATAGAAATCACGACCGCACGCGAAAAATAAATGCCGGCCAAGATATTCTTCTTCGGTATTCTTTGGCCCAGAGCGCCTGCGGCGTAGGTGCCAAAGACATTGAACAACCCGATCAAGGCCAAGGCGTAACTGGCGACTTCCGGCGGCAGGCTCTTGTCTTTCAGGTAGCTGGGCATGTGCACGCCGATGAAGACGACTTGAAAACCACAGACAAAATAGCCCGCCATCAGCAGTTGAAAGCTAGGGTACTTGAACGCCTCTTTCAGGGCTTGGAGAATGGTTTGTTCGCGCTTGACCGGGGCCGCGCCTTTGGTTTTATGTTCACGCAAGCCAATGGCCAGCGGAATCATCAGCAAGGCCGCGGCGCCCAACACCAAGAGGGCTTCTTGCCAGCCGAATCGGGTGATTAAAAAACCTTCGATCGGCACCATCAAAAACTGACCAAATGAACCTGCAGCAGCTGCAACGCCCATGGCCCAGGAGCGTTTATCGGCCGAGATGTTGCGGCCGATCACCCCGTAAATCACGGCGTAAGTGGTGCCCGCCTGCGCGGCCCCAATCAACACGCCGGTCGTCAGCGTGAACAGGAAACCAGTCGGCGACAGCGCCATGCCCACCAAGCCCAGAGCATACAAAACAGCGCCGGCCATGATGACCCGAAAAGCGCCAAAACGGTCGGCGATCATGCCGGCAAAAATACCAAAAATACCCCAGGACAGGTTTTGTATCGCGATCGCAAAGGCAAACGTTTCGCGCGTCCAGCCCTGCGCCTGAGTGATCGGTTGCAGCCACAGGCCAAAGCCGTGGCGAATGCCCATCGAGAGGGTGACGATGGCGGCGCCGCAGGCCAATACTTGCAGCATGGACAGTTTGCGTGCTTCTGGCTGGGTGGTCATGTGTTGGGTCGGTGTTGCAGAGGACATGGGGTAAATGTAACGAATCACAGTTGATCCTGCTGACAGCTCAGATGGCCGCTAAGGTGCTGATGGGCTGTATTTTTATCCAGTGGTTGGTGCTTGCCGCGACTACAATCGCCGCAAATCACAGCACTGCCATGGCCTCCAAACTACCCACCGACTATTCCGAAAGTTCCATCCGCGTGCTCAAGGGCCTTGAGCCCGTCAAGCAGCGGCCGGGCATGTACACCCGCACCGACAACCCTCTGCACATCTTGCAGGAGGTGCTCGACAACTCGGCCGACGAAGCGCTGGCCGGGCATGGCAAAAAGATCAAAGTGACGCTGCACACAGATGGTTCGGTGACGATCGAAGACGATGGCCGCGGTATTCCGTTTGGCATGCACCCGGAAGAAAATGCGCCGGTGATTGAGCTGGTTTTCACCCGCTTGCATGCCGGTGGCAAGTTCGACAAAGGTTCGGGCGGCGCCTACAGCTTTTCGGGTGGTTTGCACGGCGTCGGTGTCAGCGTCACCAATGCGCTGTCGACTCGCATGGAAGTGACTTCGTGGCGCGAAGGCAAGGCGGCGCGGCTGGTCTTCTCGGCGGGTGATGTCATTGAGGCATTGCAGATTCGGCCTGCTGGCGAAGGTGACCGCAAGAACGGCACCTCCGTGCGCGCCTGGCCCGACCCTCAATACTTTGAAACCGCGGCACTGCCCATGAACGAGCTGACGCACTTGCTGCGCAGCAAGGCCGTGCTGATGCCTGGCGTGACCGTCACGCTGATCAATGAAAAGACCAAGGAAACCCAAGCTTGGGTTTACAAGGGCGGGCTGCATGACTACCTGATGCAGACGCTCAATGCCGACTTGGTGATTCCGATGTTTGAAGGCGAAGGCTTTGCCGACGCCGCGCACGACAGCTTTGCCGAAGGCGAGGGCGCACAGTGGTGCGTGGCCTTCACCGAAGACGGCCATCCCGTGCGTGAAAGCTATGTCAATTTGATTCCGACCAGTGCTGGCGGCACGCATGAAAGCGGCTTGCGCGACGGCCTGTTCACCGCCGTCAAGAGCTTCGTCGACCTGCATTCCTTGCTGCCCAAGGGTGTGAAGCTGCTGCCTGAAGACGTTTTTGCGCGCGCCAGCTACGTGCTGTCTGCCAAAGTGCTGGACCCGCAGTTTCAAGGGCAGATCAAGGAGCGGCTGAATTCGCGTGACGCCGTCCGGCTGGTTTCCAGCTTTGTCCGGCCGACACTGGAGCTCTGGCTGAACCAGCATGTGGAGTACGGTAAAAAGCTCGCCGAGCTGGCGATTCGCGCCGCGCAATCGCGCCAAAAAGCCGGCCAAAAAGTCGAAAAGCGCAAGGGTTCCGGCGTGGCGGTGTTGCCTGGCAAACTGACCGATTGCGAGAGCAAAGACCTGGCTTACAACGAAGTCTTTTTGGTCGAGGGCGACTCCGCTGGCGGCAGCGCCAAGATGGGCCGCAACAAAGAAAGTCAAGCGATTTTGCCGCTGCGCGGCAAGGTGCTCAACACCTGGGAAGTCGAGCGCGACCGGCTGTTTGCCAACAATGAAATTCACGATATCGCCGTGGCACTGGGGATTGACCCTCACGGCCCCGACGACACGCCCGACATGAGCGGCCTGCGCTACGGCAAGGTCTGTATTTTGAGCGATGCCGACGTTGACGGCTCGCACATTCAGGTGCTGCTGCTGACGCTGTTTTTCAGGCATTTCCCCAAGCTCATCGAAACCGGCCATTTGTATGTGGCGCGGCCACCGCTGTTCCGGGTCGATGCGCCGGCCCGCGGCAAGAAGCCGGCATCCAAAGCCTATGCGCTAGACGACGGCGAACTCAACGCGATTCTTGACAAGCTCCGCAAGGAAGGCGTGAAAGAAAACGCCTGGAGCATCAGCCGCTTCAAGGGCTTGGGTGAGATGAACGCCGAGCAGTTGTGGGAAACCACGCTCAACCCCGACACCCGCCGTCTGTTACCCGTGCAACTCGGCAATGTGGATTTTGCGCAGACCGTCAACCTCATCACCAAACTCATGGGCAAGGGCGAAGCCGCTGCCCGACGCGAGCTCATGGAGCTGCATGGCGATGCCGTGGACATCGACGTTTGAACGCCTGACTGCCCAGCGTTGATTTGTTGACCTGAACCCCAAACTGAAACCCGATTGATCTGACACCGCTATGGATTTATTCACCCCCGACGCTCCCGCCGTTAACCCCGAACCCACCGATCAGGATTCGCTGGCGGCTTACGCGCAACGCGCTTACCTCGAATACGCGCTCAGCGTGGTCAAGGGCCGCGCCTTGCCCGACGTCTGCGACGGCCAGAAGCCTGTGCAGCGGCGCATTTTGTACAGCATGGCGCGCATGGGCTTGGGCTTTGGTGGAGCCAATGGCGCAACAGGTGCCAAGCCGGTCAAATGCGCGCGTGTGGTCGGCGACGTGCTCGGCCGCTTTCACCCGCACGGCGACCAAGCGGCTTATGACGCGCTGGTGCGCATGGCGCAAGACTTCAGCCAACGCTATCCGCTGATCGACGGTCAAGGCAACTTTGGATCACGCGATGGCGATGGCGCTGCCGCCATGCGTTACACCGAAGCACGGTTAGCGCGCATCACCAGTTTGTTGATGGAAGAAGTCGACGAAGGCACGGTCGACTTTGTGCCCAACTACGACGGCTCGACCGAAGAGCCTGGGCGTTTGCCGGCGCGCCTGCCGTTCACCTTGTTGAATGGCGCCAGCGGCATTGCGGTGGGTTTGGCGACTGAGATTCCGAGCCACAACTTGCGTGAAGTGGCCGACGCCTGCATCGCCCTGATCAAGACGCCGAGCATCACGGACGAAGCGATTTCGGCCATCATCGCCGGCCCCGATTACCCGGGCGGCGCCCAGATTATTTCGAGCCCGGCCGAGATCGCTGCGGCCTACCGCACCGGACGCGGTTCGCTCAAAGTGCGGGCCCGCTGGAAGATTGAAGAGTTGGCGCGCGGTCAGTGGCAACTGGTGGTGAATGAACTGCCGCCGGGCGTGAGCACCCAACGCGTGCTCGAAGAAATTGAAGAGATCACCAACCCGAAGGTGCGGCTCGGCAAAAAAGCGCTGTCGCAAGAGCAGATTCAGCTCAAGCAAACCGTGCTGTCGGTGCTCGATGTGGTGCGCGACGAATCCAGCAAAGACGCCGCTGTACGGCTGGTGTTTGAGCCCAAGACCAGCCGCATCGAGCAGAGCGAACTCATCACCACGCTGCTGGCGCACACCAGTCTGGAAAGCTCGTCGCCAATCAACATGACCATGATCGGTCTCGATGGCCGGCCGACTCAAAAGTCGTTGCGGCAAATCCTCACCGAGTGGATTGAGTTTCGTCACACCACCATTCAGCGGCGCTCACAGCACCGGCTCGACAAAGTGTTGGCGCGCATCCATATTCTCGAAGGCCGGCAGCTGGTGCTGCTGAACATTGACGAAGTCATTGCCATCATTCGCCAAGCCGATGAGCCTAAGCCTGCGTTGATGGAGCGCTTCAAACTCAGCGACCGTCAGGCCGAAGACATTCTTGAAATTCGACTGCGGCAATTGGCCCGGCTTGAAGCCATCAAGATCGAACAAGAGCTCAGTGGCCTGCGCGAAGACCAAGCCAAGCTCGAAGACATTCTGGGTAACCCGGCCACCTTGCGTCGCCTCATGGTCAAAGAAATCGAGGCGGATGCCAAGGTCTTTGCCGACCCGCGCCGGACCTTGATTCAGGCCGATAAAAAAGCTGTTCTGGACGTCAAGGTGATTGACGAGCCGGTGACCGTGGTGGTCAGCGCCAAGGGTTGGGTGCGTTCGCGCAATGGACAAGGCCATGACGCCACAAGCTTCGCTTTCAAGGCCGGCGACGGCCTCTACGCGACCTTTGAATGCCGCACGGTTGACATGCTGTTGGTGTTTGGCAGCAACGGCCGGGTCTACTCGGTGCCGGTGGCGGCCTTGCCCGGTGCGCGCGGTGACGGCCAGCCCGTGACCACGCTGATCGAGCTGGAAGCCGGCACGCAAGTGGCCCATTACTTCGCCGGTCCGGTTTCTGCGCAGCTGTTGCTGGCCAGCTCAGGTGGTTACGGCTTTT
The DNA here is from genome assembly GCA_947374505.1 of Comamonadaceae bacterium. Taxonomy (GTDB): domain Bacteria; phylum Pseudomonadota; class Gammaproteobacteria; order Burkholderiales; family Burkholderiaceae_C; genus Polaromonas. The sequence goes on from CANCCE010000090.1 coordinate 10,243, forward strand.
TGGCGGCAGTCGAGAACATGATCTCTCGCAATAAGAGTGGCAAAGCCTTCATCACTTTGGGCGAGGGTGAAACACTGTGCCGTCCTTCGCATGCGGCTGGCACCTCTGCTGCGCAGCCGCTGCCAGACGCCACGCACGTGGCCTGCGCATCGACCGGTGGACGCATCCTGACCTTTGACATCGACGAACTCAAGTTGATGGAAAAAGGCGGGCGTGG
>CANCCE010000091.1 GCA_947374505.1 Comamonadaceae bacterium
CTAGTTGGGCGCTAAACCCCCGTCTGCTCCTGTGATTGAACGGCCTGTTCATTCCTAAAATTTGACTGTTAAGTCGTTCACTTTCGGCGGTTTTTTTATTCCTATGAATGACAAGCCCCGCTGGATTGGACTTTGTTGTCAATCGCTTAGCTTGTTGTGCCGTCAAGTTAGACCAGTCGGAGAGCCCGTCGTGAACGGACATGATCCTCGTCAATCGATCCACTTTTACGCGGCGGCCTTGGGCATCGGCGGGGGCATGGCCGTGCTGGTCAATGGCGTCAGCTGGCTGTCGGTCTGTACCGCGACAGGGCTGGCTGCTGCGGGCGTCTGGATCGGGCTGACCCTGCTGGCCAGGCAAGCGGCTTGGGCGCAAACGATCCATCTTTACCTCGCCAGTCAACAGCAACTGGGCGAGCAAGTGGCCCCCATCTGGAGTGGTCACATCGAGTCTTCGCGCGAGCAGATGGGCAGCGCCATTGCATCGTTGACCGACCGCTTCTCAGGCATTGTTGAAAAACTCGACGTCGCCGTCCGTGCTTCTGAGCTGGAAACACATGCCATTGAAGACCGCGAAAAAGGCATCGTGGCGGTCTTTGTGCACAGCGAAAGAGAGTTGAGCGCCGTCATCACAACGCAAAAAAAGGCCATGTCCAGCATGACCAGCATGCTGGACAAGGTTCAGGGCTTGACAGCTTTCATCGTTGAATTGCAAGCCATGGCTGCGGATGTAACCCGCATCGCGCACCAGACTAATTTGCTGGCAGTGAACGCCGCCATTGAAGCGGCTCGGGCGGGTGAATTTGGCCGTGGCTTTGCGGTGGTGGCTAAAGAAGTTCGCATGCTGTCGGTCCAATCCGGCACCGCAGGCAAGCGCATCACCGACACGGTTGGCGTCATCAGCGCCGCGATCATAGACACCTCTCGCATGGTCAAAGCCTCGGTCAAGCAAGAAGACCTCTCCATGCTGCAGGCGGAGACCATGATCGAGCAAGTCTTGGCCGAGTTCAAAGCTATCACCGACGCGCTTCAGCGCTCCAGTGCCTTGCTCAAAGAAGAAAGCATTGGCATCAAGTCTGACATCGGCGAGGCCCTGGTGCAGTTCCAGTTTCAGGATCGCGTTAGCCAAATCATGAGCAACGTCAGCAACAACATCGGGCAACTGCCGGACTTCCTTCAGCAGAGCCGGCTGGCTTATGCGCAGTCTGGTGTTTTGCTTCCGTTGGACCCACCGGTTTTATTGGACGTGCTGAAGGAAACCTATGTCATGGCCGATCAGCACGCGATCCACACGGGCGCACACATCGATGCAAAAAATGAAAACGAAATCACCTTTTTTTAGAGGACCCCATGGCTAAGACCATCATGATTGTCGACGACTCCGCTTCGATGCGGCAGGTTGTCGGCATAACGCTCAAAGGCGCTGGCTATGACGTGCTGGAAGGTATTGACGGCGTCGACGCGCTCGCCCGACTCAAGGGCCAAAAAGTCCACCTGATCATCAGCGACGTCAATATGCCCAACATGGACGGTATCAGCTTTGTAAAGGCCGTCAAGTTGTTGCCCGCCTACAAATTCACGCCCATCATCATGCTCACCACCGAGTCTGAAGAAGCCAAAAAAAGCCAAGGCCAAGCGGCTGGTGCCAAGGCTTGGGTGGTCAAACCATTTCAGCCTGCGCAATTGCTGATGGCTGTGCAGCGCTTGTGTCTGCCTTGACGTGACACAGCCAAAGGACGCCAGCGTGCCCACGCTAGAGAACCCCGCGAGTACCGCCGCCGTTTTGATGCTGGTGGGTGAAGTCACCATCTTTCAAGCCGCTGAATTGAAGTCGCAGCTGCTGGACGATCCGCGCCCGCAAGTGATTGACTTGTCCGGCGTAACCGAGATCGACAGTGCGGGGATTCAACTGCTGATGCAGGCCCAAAAAATGGCCCTGGCCAGTCAAACAGATTTTCAGCTGTTGGCACTCAGTCCCGAAGTCACAGCGGTGTTCGATTTGTTGCGGCTCCACGCTTTATTTGCAGCACCGACCCGTGAAGGCGATCATGAATCTTGATGACGCACTGCAAACCTTCCTTGCTGAGAGCCGTGAACTGCTGGCTGAGATGGAAGCGGCCTTACTCGTCATCGAGCAGGCTGAAGAAAAAGACGAACTCGTCAATGCGATTTTTCGTGCGGCCCACACCATCAAAGGTTCCGCCGGACTTTTCAATCTTGAAGCCTTAGTCGCCTTCACCCATGACGTGGAAAGCGTTCTAGACCATGTGCGCGCGGGCGCCCTCGAAATCGCTAATAAATCAATGGTGTTGTTGCTCCTGGCTTGCTGCGATCACATGGGGCAACTGGTGGCGGCCGTGGCGCAAGGGCAGACCGACGCAGATGCCGACTTGCTGCAACATGGTGAGCCGCTGACCGTCCAGTTGCGCAACTATCTGAGTCGCATCGCCACGTCTGAGGCCCTGCCTGAGCCGAGCACGAAGATGCCTGCTGTAGCGCAAAAAGATCAGCTCGGCCAATGGCACATCGACGTGAGATTTGGCGAAGACGTGTTCAAAAACGGCATGGACCCCTTGTCCTTCATCCGCTACTTAGCCACTATTGGAAATATCACTGACTTGGTCACGCTCGATGCGTTGCCAAACGCCAGCGAGATGGACCCAGAGTCTTGCTACTTGGGCTTTGAGATCGAATTCGAAACCGATGTCGACCAAGACACCATTGAGCAAGTGTTCGAGTTTGTGCGTGGCGACTGCACCTTGCATGTAGCGCCGCTTAACAGCGTCCTGTCGAACAGCTCTGCGCTAACTTTTAGCACGGTGCTGAGCGCTGTTGTGACACTGCCAGTAAACCAGAAAAAGCCGACTCGCGACAGCGCGGCGCCTGAGAGCCGCTCGATCCGTGTCGATGCCGAAAAGCTCGACCAACTGATTAATCTGGTGGGAGGCCTGATCATCGCTGGTGCCAGTGTGAACCTGATCGCACGCAAGCTGCAAAGCAGCGAACTGCAAGACAGCACAGCCAAACTTTCCATGCTGGTCGAAGAGGTGCGGGACAGTGCGTTGCAACTTCGCATGGTTAAAATTGGCGCCTCTTTCAAGCGCTTTCAGCGCGTCGTGCATGACGTTGCACATGACTTGGGCAAAGACATTGTCTTGTTGACCGAGGGTGAAGACACCGAGCTAGACAAAACACTGATTGAAAAAATTGCCGATCCCTTGTTGCATTTGGTGCGCAACGCGATTGACCACGGCATTGAGTCGCCTGATGCGCGTGCAGCCTTGGGTAAACCGAGTCAGGGAACGCTCAAGCTCGATGCCTTTCACGAATCCGGTGCAGTCGTCATCACCGTGCAAGACGATGGGGCAGGGCTGAATCGCGGAAAAATTTTAGCCAAGGGCATCGAACGCGGCTTGGTCGAGGCCGAACAAGTCTTGAGCGACCGCGAGGTCTACGCACTGATTTTTGAGCCCGGATTTTCAACCGCAGAAAAGATCAGCAATTTGTCCGGTCGTGGGGTTGGGCTCGACGTTGTGACGCGCAATATCGCAGCGCTTCGCGGCACGGTCAGCATCGATAGTGAAGAGGGTGTCGGCACTGCGGTGACGATTCGCCTGCCCCTGACGCTGGCCATCATTGACGGATTTTTGGTCGAAGTTGGCAAGGTGGTTTACGCCATTCCGCTAGACATGATTGAAGAATGCGTGGCCTACACCGCCGAGCCAGGTCACGACTACACCTCTTTGCGCGGCGAGGTGCTGCCCTTCATTCGACTGCGCGAATTGTTTGCCATACCGGGTCAGCCGAGCCGGCGCGAAAACATTGTGGTGCTCAAGTGTTCCGGGCAAAAAGCCGGGCTGGTGGTCGACACCTTGTTAGGTGAATACCAGACCGTCATCAAGCCGCTGGGGCAGATGTTCCGCCATGTGACGTGCATCAGTGGTTCGACCATTTTGGGCAACGGCGATGTGGCGCTGATTCTCGATGTGCCTTCGTTGGTGCGTCAAGCCATGTCAAGCGGTGCGCGATAAATATTTTTTTAAGAGGTTTTTGCCATGTTTTCAAATATAAAAATTGGAGTTCGGCTGATGGCCGGATTTATGCTTCTGGCTGCCATCAGTGCGATGGTAGGCCTTGTGGGTATTAACAACGCCCACAAAATCAACATTTTGGCAGATCAAATGTATTTGAATGAGGTGTTGGGAGTTTCATATATTAAAGAGGCCAATATCAACCTCATCTACATTGGTCGGGCACGTGCTAATTATTTGCTTGCAGGTACACGAGAAGACCGAGAGTCAGAATTGCTGTCAATCAAAAAATATACAGATAAATTGCAATCTGATTTAGCTCAAGCCAGGCCGCTATTTGTGACCGAAAAGGGAAAACAATTATTTACAGACTTTGACAAAGCTTGGACTGTGTATGAAAACGAATTGAAAGCACTACTCGTTTCTGCTGCTGGTGAGGCGCTAGAGACGCGTGGAGAAGCCATCACCAAGCAGCTTCGCAATGTTCGAGATAAGGCGAATATTGCAGACGAGTTGCTGACAGAATTGGCGAATCAAAAAGTAAGTCGAGCCAAATTGGCGATGGATGAAAGTACGCTGGTGTATGAAGACAGTCGGGCTTTTCTGATCAGCACCATTGTGGTGGCAGTGTTGCTGGGTCTCATTCTTGGTTACCTGATCAGCCGCAGCATCACCATTCCGCTCGTCACAGCCAAAGACGCAGCCAACCGACTGGCCGAAGGCGACTTGACCGTGCGTATCGAGTCCACAGCCAAAGACGAGACCGGTCAGTTGCTGCAGTCGATGCAGACCATGATCGTCAAGCTTTCGCAAGTGGTGGCCGATGTCAATGCCGGCGCTCTGGCGTTGGGCAGTGCCTCAGAAGAAGTCAGCGCTACGGCGCAGTCACTCTCGCAGGCCGCCAGTGAGCAAGCCGCTGGTGTGGAAGAAACCAGTGCGTCGATTGAGCAGATGACATCGTCCATCGCTCAGAACACTGAGAACGCCAGAATCACCGAGGGCATGGCCAGCCAAGCAGCGAAAGACGCCGTCGATGGCGGCGAAGCTGTCAACGCCACGGTGGCGGCGATGAAGCAAATCGCCAAAAAAATCAGCATTATTGACGACATCGCTGCGCAGACCAATTTACTGGCGCTTAACGCCGCCATCGAAGCTGCCCGCGCCGGTGAACACGGTAAAGGCTTTGCCGTGGTAGCAGCAGAGGTGCGCAAGCTGGCGGAGCGTAGCCAAATCGCTGCACAAGAAATTGGTGAAGTCGCCACCAACAGCGTCGAGCTGGCCGAAAGAGCAGGCGCACTTTTGTCTGAAATTGTGCCCAATATCCGTAAAACCTCGGACCTGGTGCAAGAGATTTCGGCCGCCTCCAGCGAGCAATCCTCCGGTGTCGGTCAGATCAATTCAGCGGTTAGTCAGTTAAACCAAACCACGCAGCAAAACGCCTCCAGCTCAGAGGAACTGGCCGCCACCTCCGAACAGATGAGCAGTCAAGCCGAGCAGTTGCAGCAAGCCATGGCGTTCTTCAAAATCGAAGGCTCAGGCCAAACCCGGACTTTCGCACCCGTCATCCGCAAGAGCGCCTCAGCCGCAGTCCCTCACAGAACCGCACTCAAGCCCGGCGGCTATTCAATGCAAGCGTTGAGCGCTGACATTGACGAAAACCAGTTCACCAAGTTTTGAAGGAGTCCGCCATGAATGCACTGGTCAAAGCCGACAAGCACAAGGGCGTCGAGCAAAAACAATACCTGACGTTCACCTTGGGTGGCGAGATGTTTTCGATTGGCATTCTTTGCATCAAGGAAATCATTTGGTACGCCCAACTTACTGAAGTACCGATGATGCCCGCTTGCATCCGCGGCGTGATCAATCTGCGCGGCGCAGTGGTGCCGGTGATGGACTTATCGACCCGCTTTGGCAAAGCCCCAACGGCGGTGACCAAGAGCACCTGCATCATCATTGTTGAGATTGAGGCCCAAGAAGGCGCTGAACGCCAGAACATGGGCGTTGTGGTGGATGCGGTTCAGGAAGTGCTGGAGATTGCATCCACCGAGATCGAAGCCGCACCTAGCTTTGGCGCCAAGATTCGCAGCGACTTCATTGAAGGCATTGGCAAGGTCAATGGCAAGTTTGTCATTTTGCTGAATGTCAACAGCGTGCTCTCGACTGAAGAAATCAGCGACATGGGGCGCGCCGTGGCGTCCAGCGATGCTGCCGCCGACGGGCTTTGAATTCGAGTACTGACATACCGTTCCCCCAACTTAATTTCCCCAACTTAACAACGTTGAAAATTTCATGACATTAAATATTCTGGCTGTCACCGCTGCACTGTTGCTGAGTTTGACCAACGTCCATGCTTACGATGCAAAGCTAACCATTTCGGATTTGAATGTGCGGCTGACGAGTTTGGGTGCGCCAAGAGTCAATGGCACCGACAAGAGCGGTGACAAGACCGTGCCAGCGATCTATTTTGGTGAACGAAAAATTAATAACAACTACGACGTGGTGGATGCGCTGCGCAAAGCTCATAATGCGACCGCCACTATTTTTGTCAAAGACGGCGAAGAGTATGTTCGCGTCAGCACCAATGTGCTCACCGCCGAAGGAAAGCGGGCCGTTGGGACCACATTGGCCCACAACGCCGCTTACGAATCCATCGGCAAAGGCGCTCAGTTTTGTGGCTTGATTGATGTGCTGGGGACGGCCTTTGATGCTTGTTACAACCCGATCAAAGACAGCAGCGGGAAAACCATTGGTATTTTTTACGTTGGTCATAAAAAATAAAAATGAGTTCATTTCGCATCACTCTTTTGTTGGGTCGAATAAGCGTTGCACAACGCTTGTATTGCACCTTCTTTCTACTGCTGTTGTTCATGGCGTCAATGTGGAGCCTGATGACAAATGGGCAGTCCAACATCTATGCGGGAACACTAAAACTCGAAACCAAGTGGCTTCGTGGCGTTGCCGAGATAGCTAGTGTGCGGGCGGCTTTGGTTGAAATACGGGGTTTTGAAGTCAAGCATTCCCGCGCTATGGATGCCAGCTATCACGCAGAATACGAGCTGAAAATGAAAGAGGCTGGAGTGCGGGCCGATACGAGTTTGAAAAACTACCAGAACCTGCTAGACGGACCAACTGAGCTGGCTCAGTTTGAAGCACTCGAAAAATCGTTGAGTGACTATCAAAAATACAAAGACAGTGTTGTCACCTTCGGTCGCGCCAAGCAACAACAAGACGCCAGTGACATCAGTGATGGCGCTGGCGTGATGACCTTCGAGCAAGCTATCGACCTGCTGGACAGTCTGAGTCAATACAATTTTGACGGTGCTGAAAACACCGTCAAAGAGGCTGACAGAACCTATCAGGACTCCAAAATGGCTGGCGCCGCTATTTTTGGACTTAGTCTGTTGTTAGCCGTGCTGCTGGCCATCATCATCACCCGCAGCATTATCGTGCCGCTGGTCAAGGCCAAGGATGCCGCCAACCGACTGTCCGCAGGCGACTTGACCGTGCGTATCGAATCGACGGCCCAAGACGAGACGGGTCAGTTGCTGCAGTCGATGCAGACCATGATCGTCAAACTGTCGCAAGTGGTGACCGACGTTCATGCCGGAGCGCAGGCGCTAGGCAGTGCGTCTGAAGAAGTCAGCGCCACTGCGCAATCCTTGTCACAGGCCGCCAGCAAGCAAGCCGCTGGTGTCGACGAAACCAGTGCGTCGATTGAGCAGATGACCTCGTCGATTGCGCAGATCACTGAAAACGCCAAGGTCACCGAGGGCGTGGCCAGCCAAGCCGCGAAAGCCGCCGTCGATGGCGGTGAAGCCGTCAACGCCACAGTGGTGGCGATGAAGCAAATTGCAAAAAAAATCAGCATCATTGACGACATCGCTGCACAGACCAATTTGCTCGCGCTGAACGCAGCCATCGAAGCGGCCCGAGCGGGTGACCATGGCAAAGGCTTTGCGGTGGTTGCCGCCGAAGTGCGCAAGTTGGCTGAACGCAGCCAAATCGCTGCACAAGAAATTGGTGAAGTCGCCACCCACAGCGTCGAGCTGGCCGAAAGAGCCGGCGCGCTATTGTCTGAAATTGTCCCCAACATCCGCAAAACCTCCGACTTGGTGCAAGAGATTTCGGCCGCCTCCAGCGAGCAATCCTCCGGTGTTGGCCAGATCAATTCAGCGGTTAGTCAGTTGAGTCAAACTACGCAGCAAAACGCTTCTAGTTCTGAAGAACTGGCCGCCACCGCCGAAGAAATGAGCAGCCAAGCCGAGCAGCTGCGCCAAACCATGTCGTTTTTCAAGCTCGAAACACCCGGCCATAAGCGATCATTCGCCGGGGCGCTTTGAGTCCTGATGCAAGCTGCACACGTCAACCCCCGTGGCATTCGGCCGATCACGGATGCGGAGCTGGCCCAGTTTCAACGCTTTATTTTTGAGGCTGCTGGCATTTCCATGTCCGACGCCAAAAAAGCGTTGGTGATGGGCCGCTTGAGCAAACGTCTGGCGTTGCATCAGCTGACCAATTTCAGCCAATACTTCAACTTCATATCTTCGGGTCAGCAAGCCGATGAAGTGCAAATAGCGGTCGATTTGCTGACCACCAACGAGACCTATTTCTTTCGGGAAATCAAACACTTTGATTTCCTACGAGAGCAAGCGACGTTGGCACGCAACCGCAGCCAACCCTTTCGCGTCTGGAGTGCGGCCAGTTCCAGTGGTGAAGAGGCCTACAGCATCGCCATGGTGTTGGCCGACTGTCTGGAGTCAACGCCGTGGGAAATTTTGGGCACGGACATCAGCACTCACGTCCTGCAAGGCGCGCAGCGTGCGCTTTACACCATGGAGCGAGCACGCCATATTCCTCCCGCTTACTTGAGGCGCTTTTGTTTGAAAGGCGCAGGCGTTCATGAAGGCAAGTTGCTGATTGACCGCAGTCTGCGCAGTCGTGTCCTTTTTCGGCACCTCAACTTGAACGAACCGCTGCCAAGCTTAGGCCAGTTCGACCTTGTCTTTTTACGCAATGTGATGATTTACTTCAACGACGCCACCAAGCGCGAGGTGGTGGCCCGCGTTATCTCAACCCTCAAACCGCGCGGGCATTTTTGCGTAGGCCATTCCGAGAGTCTCAGCGGCATCACGCAAGCGGTGGTGTCTGTGGCGCCATCGATTTATTGCAAGCCCAGCTGATACCTTTGAACGCCCTTCAATGATCGAAATTTTTCTACAACCGGGTGACCTGTTTGTCGCCGACGCCGACTATCGCTTGCGGACCATCTTGGGTTCTTGTGTTTCCATCACACTCTGGCACCCGGCATCCAAAACGGGCGGTATGACCCACTCCCTGCTGCCAACACGCGGAATGGCCGCTCCTTCGAATGGCCTAGATGGTCGCTACGGCGACGAGTCCTTGGCGTTGATGTTGAATCAGTTCAAACAGGCAGGCGTGCCGACCTCACAGTGTGAAGCCAAGGTCTTTGGCGGCGGCAATATGTTTCCGGGTCATGTCAACAGTCAATCACTCAACGTCGGCCAGCGCAATGGTGTGGCGGCCAAAGCCTTGCTCCTCAAAGCTGGCATCCCCCTCAAAGCGGAGTATTTGTTTGGCATCGGACATAGGCAAGTTATTTTTGACGTGGCCAGTGGCGACGTCTGGTCTAAACAGGTGAAACCCATTGAAAAATAAGCCACCGTTGAAAGTGGTGCGGAGCGCCACATGATCAACGTCATGGTGGTGGATGACTCTGCCGTGGTGCGCCAAGTGCTCACTGGTTTGCTGGCTGCAGACCCAGACATCAACGTGCTGTGCGCGGTAGCCGATCCGTTGTTGGCCATGAACCGGATGAAAACACAGTGGCCCGACGTGATCGTGCTAGACATCGAAATGCCGCGCATGGACGGTATCACTTTTTTGACAAAAATCATGGCAGAGCGGCCAACGCCGGTGGTGATTTGTTCGACCTTGACAGAAAAAGGTGCGCAGGTGTCTATGGCGGCACTCGCGGCCGGTGCGGTGGCGATTATCACCAAGCCCAAGTTCGGCTTGAAGCAATTTTTAGCCGATGCCTCAAATGACATGGTGTCGGTGGTCAAAGCAGCTGCGAATGCTCGTGTCAAAAAGCTGCAGTCCGAATGGCTAGTGGATAAAGACATCGCTGACGCCCACTTGCAGTTAACCAGCCTTCAATCGGCCATGTTGAAAACCAGCGATCGCGTGGTCGCCATAGGGACTTCGACTGGCGGCACACAGGCGCTTGAGTTGGTCTTGCGGTGCTTGCCGCAGGTTTGCCCGGGTATCGTTATCGTCCAGCACATGCCTGAAAAATTCACCGCCGCTTTCGCCCAGCGGCTGAATTCGCTGTGCCACATCGAGGTCAAAGAAGCGCAAAACAATGACCGGGTGCTGCCTGGCAAAGC
>CANCCE010000092.1 GCA_947374505.1 Comamonadaceae bacterium
CGGCCGGCTTCTCGCTCGCTGGCGTGGTGTGCGCCCAGGCAGACATCGACATCGCTGCGGCCCATGCGCGTGATGGTGGCGTCCCACTCGCCGCCCTGGCCGTTGAACAGCGTGATGCTTTGGCCCGGCTGCATGCGCAGAACTTGCACGTGGCGCGCGGTGCTGTCGGGCAGGCTCAGCGTTGCATCGGCAGCCATGGGCACATCGGCAAAAAAACGGGCGGTCATTAAAAGGTGTATCCAATGCGGGTTTCGTTGCCTTCAATCTCGTCGAGCAAGACCATCAAGGGTCCGAGCTGGCGGTAACGCGAAGCGGTGCTGCGGGCGTACTTGATGAAGCGCGGCGTGTCCGCCAAATACTGCGGCTTGCCGTCACGCAAGGTCAGGCGCGCAAAAATACCGAGAATTTTCAGGTGCCGTTGAAGACCCATCCACTCCACCGCGCGGTAAAACTCGCCGAAGTCATCGCCCACCGGTAAGCCGGCCTTGCGGGCTTTTTGCCAATAACGGATGGTGATGTCGATGACGAACTCTTCATCCCAGCTCAAAAAAGCGTCGCGCATCAGGCTGGCGATGTCGTACGTGATCGGGCCGTAGACGGCATCCTGGAAATCCAACACGCCAAGCGCCTGCGCAGGCGCTGCTAGATTCAGCGTGGGGGCCATCAAGTTCCTGGGCATGAAGTCTCGGTGCACAAACACGCGCGCGCCGCCCAGCGAATTCAGATTGCTGTCTTTGATCTGCGTAAAAAAACCAGCCAGTTTTTCTTGCAGCGCGGTGTCGATGGCAATACCGCGGTGCCGGGCGATGTACCAGTCCGGGAACAGCGCCAGTTCGCGCGACAGCAGGGCGTCGTCATAGGGCGGCAACACATCGGGTCGTGAAGACAGTTGCCATTGAATCAAAGCGTCCACTGCGTCCATGTAAAGCTGGTGAATGAGTTCACCGTTTTGCGGCACGATGTCCAGCGGCCCCTGTTGCTTGATGACATCCATCATGGTCTGCGAGCCCAGATCACTCAACAGCATGAAGCCTTGCGCCTGATCCCAGGCCAGCACGCGCGGCGCATTCAGTCCGGCTTGCGCCATCAGCTCCGCCACCTTGACGAAAGGCGCGCAATCTTCCTGCGCCGGTGGGGCGTCCATGATGATGCAGCTGCCGGTGCCTTGGTCAATCCGGAAATAGCGTCTGAAACTGGCGTCAGCCGAGGCCAAGCGCAGCGTGGCGGGGTCTAGCAGGCAACTTGCACTGGTCGTTGTCAGCCACTTTGCAAAAGCAACCGCCCGAGCGGGATCACTCCAGACGATGGCTGAAGTGGTGGGCGTTACATCGCAAGGCGTATCGGGCGTACTTAAAGAGGGGTGGGTCATGGATAATCAGACGGAAATCGACAAACCGGGTTTATCTCATATTAACGATGCGTTCTGCATCTCGCATCCCCCTTATTCTCGCGCCCATCGGGCATGCAGTCTTCAGCTTGGTCAACTTGATCGCGCTTGGGCTCATGACTGGTGTGCCTTTGCACGCCCAAACTCTGCCAACCAGCCTCCCCGGAGGCGAGCTGCAGCCGACGCTAAAAAGCTCGCCAAGGCTCGCTGAAAAACAGCCCGAAGGGCCCGGCAATGAGGTGCCTACTTTTGTCTACGGCGATCAGATCTCCGGCCGGACCAGTCTTGAAACCAGCATCGAAGGCCGTGCTGAATTGCGGCGGGGCAAGACGTCGCTTCGTGCCGACAGGCTTGACTATTTCCAGCCCGACGATCAGGTAAAAACGCGCGGTAATGTGCGTGTCAGCAATGCAGGGAATCTGTTTTGGGGCCCCGAGCTGGTCTTGAAGATAGACACTTTCGAAGGTTCCTTCACGCAGCCCAGTTACCGATTTTTAGCCGGGGGCAATGGAAAAGCCGCGCAAATCATCTTTGTCGATGACAAACATTTTGTCGCGAACCAGGCGACCTACACGACTTGCGAGCGCGACAACGAAGACAGCTGGATGCCCGCTTGGCAGATGACCGGTGAGCGCTTCACCTTCGACTTTGACAAAGAGATCGGTATTGCTACCGGCGCGACCCTGCGCTTCAAGGACGTGCCGATTTTGCATTGGCCCGGCTCGCTGTCTTTTCCATTGAGCGACAAGCGCAAGTCGGGCGTGATGCCACCGACCATTGCGGTGGACTCGATCAGTGGCCTCGCTGTGACGGCGCCTTACTACTTCGACATCGCGCCAAACCGGGACGCGACGCTGACACCCACCTACGCGAGCAAGCGCGGGGTCAACTTGGCCGGCGAATTCCGCTATCTCGAGCCAAGTTATCGCGGTGTGCTGCGCGCGAGCTACTTACCAGGCGACTTGCTTCGCAACGAGGACCGCTGGTCCCTGGGTTACCAGCACAACGGTGTGATCAACACGGGTATTTCCAGTATCGGCAATGTTGGGGTGGGGCTGACGCTGAATCGAGTCAGCGATGACAATTACTGGCGTGATTTTTCTGGCTTTGGCGGCACCAGCCTGACGGGCAGTGGTCTGGGAGGCACCAGCTTGGGTGGCACCGGTTTGACCCAGCGCCTGCTGAACAATGATCTCAACCTGACATGGAACAGGGGTTTCCTGAGCACAGGGTTTCGGGTACAGAAGTGGCAGACGCTACAAGACCCCTTCCCTGCTGCATCTCTTGTTCCGCCTTATGACCGGTTGCCGCAAATCACCGCGCGATATGCCCGCAGCAATGTGTCCCTGGGAGGCGTGAGCGGCGTCGATTGGTCAGTGGAGGGTGACTTCACCAGCTTTTCGGCCTTGAGCCGTCTGACGAACCAGCCCAACGCCGAGCGCGCCTACACCCGGGCAGAAATCAGCCGTCCGTTTATCTGGCCCGCCGGTTACATCACGCCTAAGTTGCAGTTGCGCGCCACCAGTTATCAGTTTGATGCGCCGTTGACTTCCGCTGGGGGTATGGGGCTCACGTCTGCCAATGTGGTGGTGCCCACGTTCAGCTTGGATGCCGGGTTGCAGTTTGAACGCGATGCGTCTTTCTTTGGCCGGAGTCTGACGCAGACGCTGGAGCCTCGGGCGTTTTACGTGCGTACGCCCTACCGCAATCAAAACTTTCTGCCCAACTACGACTCCGGTGACAACAGTTTCAATTTCGCCACGGTCTTCACAGAAAATGCATTTGCCGGTAATGACCGGATTTCAGATGCAAACCTGCTGACCTTGGGGGTGACGTCGCGCTTGATTGACCCGGCCAACGGCGCTGAGCTGATGCGCTTTGGCCTGGCCCAACGGCTGCGGTTTGAAGACCAGCTGGTGGCGCTTCCCAGTACCCTGCCGGTGACTGACCGTCTGAGCGATCTATTGGTTGGTGCCTCTGCCAACTTGACACGCGCATGGTCAGTAGACGCCACCACTCAATACAACCCCAAGCTTGGTGAGTCTGAACGCAGCAGTGTCAGCGCGCGTTACAGCCCTAGCAACTATCGTGTGATCAACGTGTCTTACTTAAAGCAGGTCGGCGTCAGTGATCAGCGCGGTATCAGTTGGCAATGGCCGATCAATGACCTCTGGGGTGACAAAGGCGAAGACCTTGGCGCGGGTCGTGGACAAGGGGGCGGCCGTTGGTACAGCGTTGGTCGCTTGAATTACAGCATGTTCGACAAAATGCTGGTTAATTCCGTTGTTGGATTTGAATATGATGGTTGCTGTTGGATTGGCCGTGTCGTGTTGCAGCGCACGCAAAGCGCCATCTCCGTTGGGTATTCTCAGCCAGGGAATACCCAAATCATGTTTCAACTTGAATTTGTTGGCTTTGCCAGGATTGGCGAGAATCCACTTCAGGCCCTCCGCGCCAATATTCCGAAATACCAATTCCTGCGTGAGCAGGTCACGCCTCCGAGCCGGTTTACCAACTATGACTAAGCATTTTTCCCCCTTCGCCTTCGGCCGATTCTCCTTGACTCGTCCTAGAGGCTTGAGCGGATTTTTCGTGGCACTGTTGTTCTGCGCTCTGCTGCTGCCGGTGAGCGCGCAAACCTTGCGGCTGCCAGCTGCGGTCAGAGCTCCCAGTCTGTCTGTGCAGACAGTTGCGGGGACTGAGTCGCGCGCAGCAGACTTCATTGTTGCGGTCGTTAATTCAGAGCCCATCACCAATAACGAAGTGCAAACCCGGCTGGCCCGCATTGAGCAGCAACTGTCTCGACAAGGTACGGTACCGCCGCGCAACCAACTCGCGCGCGAGGTACTGGAGCGCTTGATCGTCGAGCGTGCTCAGCTGCAATTGGCGCGAGAGCTACAAGTTCGGCCCGATGAAGCTGCCGTCGATCAGGCCGCGACGACCGTTGCCCGGCAAAATCAGTTGACGTTGGACGAATTAAAAAGTCGTCTTGCTGCAGATGGCATGGACTACACGCGATTTCGGGCTGACTTGCGCGACGAATTGACCTTGGCGCGACTGCGCGAGCGTGAAGTCGATACACGTGTCAAGGTGAGTGAACAAGATATCGACCAATTTTTGCGTGAACGCGATGCCCAAGCACAAGCAGTTCCTGAGCTGCTCAACATCGCCCAAATTTTGGTGGCGGTGCCGGAAACGGCCACGCCTGTGCAGGTGACCGCATTGCAAGCCAAAGCTCTGCGCGCTTTGACGCGTATCCGCGCTGGCGAGGCTTTTGCCTCTGTGGCTGCTGAGATGTCTGATTCGCCTGAAGCTGCGAGCGGCGGCGAACTCGGGCCGCGGCCGGCTGAGCGTTTGCCGACGCTGTTTGTCGACGCCGCACGCAGCCTCCCGGCGGGCGGCCTAGCAGGACCTCTGCGCAGCGGTGCCGGCTTTCATGTGATCAAGCTGATTGATAAAAGTCGCAACGAGGTGGCCGCCAGTGTCACGCAGACCCGAGCGCGTCACATCTTGTTGCGGCTCGACCCCCAACTGACAGAGCAAGCCGCCAAAGACAAATTGGCCGATTTCAAACGCCGCATCGCTGCCGGACAGGCCGATTTCGGAGCACTGGCGCGTGAGAACAGCCAGGACGGTTCAGCCAAGGAGGGCGGCGATCTTGGTTGGGCTTCACCCGGCATGTTCGTCCCCGAATTCGAGCAAACCATGAACCAGCTCGCACCTGGTCAGGTGTCCGAACCGTTGGTGTCGCGGTTTGGCGTGCACTTGATACAGGTGCAAGAGCGTCGCGAGACGACGCTGTCAGAGCGCGAGCAGCGTGAGTCGGTGCGCAATATCGTGCGTGCGAGAAAAATAGACGAGGCGTACAACCAGTGGCTGCAAGATGTGCGCGGTCGCGCTTATGTGGAGTTTCGAAATTGAAAATCGCATGAAGCACATTGCACGCAAACGA
This sequence comes from Comamonadaceae bacterium, assembly GCA_947374505.1. Classification (GTDB taxonomy): domain Bacteria; phylum Pseudomonadota; class Gammaproteobacteria; order Burkholderiales; family Burkholderiaceae_C; genus Polaromonas. Next base: position 5,340 of record CANCCE010000092.1, read on the forward strand.
TTCGGCCAGCATTTCCTGACGGATCGCGGCATCATTGAAGACATTATTCAGGCCATTGACCCGAAGCCGGGTGATCCTATGGTCGAGATCGGCCCTGGTCTGGCAGCGATGACGCAGCCCTTGGTGGAGCGGCTCGGACACCTCACCGTGATTGAGCTGGACCGAGACTTGGCAAAACAACTCCGTTCGCACCCGCAACTCACCGTGGTTGAAGCTGATGTGCTGAGGGTGGATTTTCGAGCTCTCGCTGCAGACGTTTGCGCTGCAAAAAACTTGGGGACCCTGAAACTCCGTGTCGTCGGTAACTTGCCCTACAACATCTCGACGCCCATCCTTTTTCATTTGCTGGATGTGGTCGATGTGATCGAAGATCAGCACTTCATGCTGCAAAAGGAAGTGATTGACCGCATGGTGGCTAGGCCTTCGACATCTGATTACGGTCGTTTGAGTGTCATGCTGCAGTGGCGTTACGCCATGGCCAATGTGCTGCTAGTGCCACCGCAAAGCTTTGATCCGCCGCCGCGCGTCAACAGCGCTGTGGTGCGCATGGTGCCACATGCCGAACCGGCCCTGCTTGAGGTGAAGTTGCTCAGTGAAGTGGTGCAGGTGGCTTTTAGCCAGCGCCGTAAGTTGTTGCGTCACACACTCGGTCGCTGGTTGGAGGAGCACGAATTCGGCGGTGAATTCAATATCCAGCGCCGCGCTGAAGAAGTGCCGGTAGCCGAGTACATTGCGTTGGTGCAGACGCTGTCTGCTAACGGGGTCGTGGCGAAATCGGCATAAAAAAAGCCCGCTTCGAACGGGCTTTTTTTGTGCAAGCAAGACATTCACCACGAGTGGTTCGGACGTGCAGTGTTTAAGCTGCTGCCATCCAATAACCCGCGTTGAAAGGACTGCTCATGCGAAGCGCCAATGGTGACACGTCGATTAGTTTGTCGGTCGGCATCACTTCGCCGCCTTCATCCACTGCTTGCTGGGCCTCATTCGCCCGATCCCCTTGGCCGATGTCTGGGGAGCGGGCTACAGAAAAGAATAGAAGCATCTGAACGGAATCTTTCGATCCGCCCAGTAGTCCGCTGCATCCCTGAAGATGTCCAGCAGCTGCTCGCGCGCTTCTTTGTCAAACTTAGCGTTGGCTGGAATTTGTTCCAGCACGACGATAAAGCCAGGCTGTTGGCCAGACTTGTGAACCAAGTCGGTCATGCAGTCATACAGCGCATCGAAGTTTTTGCCAAAATGGGCGGGGAAGGTGTACTGGGCCGCAATCATGTCCAGCACATCCTGCTTGCTCTGGGCATTGCCCAGGTTGGCATACAGGAAGTGATGGCCTAATTCGGTTGCCGCATCTTGCAATTCCGGTACGCGAAATGCGCGTATGGATTGAACAATATTTGGCCTCACAGTACGAAGTGGTGTATCCATCTTCGTTTTTCTTTCTAATAACAAGTTAACCAACACATGAACAAAAACTAATACTGGCTGGATCGCTCTGTTTTATCGAGCGATCTGGCGATAACTGGCGTAGTGATCGTCGGTGTAAAAACACGCGTCTGGTGTCGCTGGCCTCTCGCCGCCACACACAATACGTCGCGCACCACGGCTACGTTCCCCGGGCGTTTTGACGGTGTATTCACGGTAGTAACCGCGCTGCCGGGCAGGGAGTAAATGCTCCCGATTGCCAAACACCGTGCCATCCTTTTCGTACTTGAATGGTCCGCCCTGATAAATCAGCGTCATCATGGTCTGCCCTTGAGGGGGCAGTTGACTGAACGCCATCGGTTCGTTGAGATTTGTAACAGGGCCTTTTGCGTGCACCGTGAAGGTGCTTAAAATCCCCGACAGCGTCAACAACACCAAGAGCGCAATTGCGATGGCCCGGCACTGTGCTCCCAAACTCCAACGGCGATTGCGCAACATGAAAAAACGCCTTTCTTGATTTTCCAGATTACCCAGTTTCGTCGGGTTAACCCTGAATCATCAAGGGGCGTATTTTGACCCACGTGGTCAAAAATTGCAATAGGCTGCTTAAAGATTGGGCAGCCAGCGCAAGGTCTTTCAAGTTGAAAGTTAGCGCTGGCTCCTGCGGGACTGGTTTATCGACCGGCGTTGGCGTCCGCTACAGTCAATGCCGTCATGTTCACCAGACGCCTGACGGTGGTGCTGGCGGTCAGGATATGCACCGGTTTATCTGCGCCGAGCAGAACCGGGCCCACAGCGATATTGCCACCCGCTGCGGTTTTGAGCAGGTTGTAGGCGATATTCGCGGCGTCGATATTCGGCAAAACCAGCAAGTTGGCCTCCCCGCTCAGCGTGCTGTTCGGCATGACGAGACTGCGCGAATCGGCATCCAGTGCGACATCGCCGTGCATCTCGCCGTCAACTTCAAGCCAAGGTGACTTTTCGCGGAGTAACTCAAGGGTCTGCCGCATCTTGATCGCGCTGGGTTGGTTCGATGAACCAAAGTTCGAATGCGACAGCAAGGCGGCTTTAGGCTTGATGCCGAAGCGCATCATTTCTTCTGCGGCCAAGGTGGTGATTTCGGCGAGTTGCTCGGCGGTTGGGTCATAGTTGACGTGGGTATCGAGCAAAAATACTTGACGGCCCGGCAAAATCAAACCATTCATGCAAGCATAAGTGTTGACGCCTGCTCGCTTACCAATCACTTGGTCAATGTATTCGAGGTGAAGCGCTGTGGTGCCCCACGTGCCGCAAATCAGGCCATCTACGTCGCCCTTGTGCAGCAGCATGCTGCCAATCAAGGTCAGGCGCCGTCGCATTTCTATTTTTGCCATTTGCTCGGTTACGCCGCGCCGTTCCATCATGCGGTGGTAGGTCTGCCAGAAGTCGCGGTAGCGGTGGTCTTGCTCGACATTGACGACGTCGTAATCGAGCTCTTCCTTGAGGCGCAAGCCAAACTTAGCGATGCGCTGTGCAATCACCGCGGGTCGACCAATCAGGGTCGGCCGCGCCAGACCTTCGTCGACGACGATCTGGCAAGCCCGCAAAACCCGCTCTTCCTCGCCTTCAGAATAAGCAACACGTTTGCGGCTGCCCGCTTTGGCCGCAGCATAAATCGGTTTCATCACCGTGCCCGAGGCATAAACAAAGCTTTGGAGCCTTTCGCGGTAAGCGGCCATGTCTTCAATGGGCCGTAGCGCTACCCCACTGTCGGCCGCCGCTTGGGCAACAGCCGGGGCGATTTTGATCATCAGGCGTGGGTCGAACGGCTTGGGTATCAGGTATTCAGGGCCAAAAGCAAGCTGTTCGCCGACATAAACGGCCGCCACCACCTCACTCTGCTCGGCTTGCGCCAGCTCAGCAATGGCATGCACTGCGGCAATTTCCATCTCGCTGGTGATGGTCGAAGCGCCAGCATCGAGCGCGCCACGGAAGATATAAGGAAAGCACAAAACGTTGTTGACCTGATTCGGGTAATCAGAACGGCCAGTCGCAATAATGGCGTCATCGCGTACCGATTTGACGTCTTCGGGGGTTATCTCTGGGTTTGGATTGGCCAATGCAAAGATGATCGGATTGGCCGCCATCTTTTTGACCATGTCTTTCTTGAGGACGCCGCCAGCGGACAAACCAAGGAAGACGTCAGCACCGTCGATGATTTCGCTCAAAGTGCGAGCGGTAGTTTTTTGTGCGAATTGGATCTTATCTTCGTCCATCAGCTCAGTTCGGCCTTCATAAACCACGCCAGCCAGATCGGTCACAAAAATGTTTTCGCGCGGAATCCCCAATTTGACCAAGAGTTTCAGGCAGGCCAGCGCAGCAGCGCCGGCGCCAGAGGTCACCATTTTGATCTTTTTGGGGTCTTTATTCGCCACTTTGAGGGCATTGAGAATCGCCGCGCCAACGGTGATGGCGGTGCCATGCTGGTCATCGTGAAAAACCGGAATTTTCATGCGCTTACGCAGTTCCCGCTCAATGTAAAAGCAGTCAGGTGCACGGATGTCTTCTAAGTTGATGGCCCCGAAGGTGGGCTCCAGCGAAGCGATGATGTCGACCAGTTTGGCCGGATCGAGCTCGTCGATTTCGATGTCAAAGACGTCAACGCCAGCGAACTTCTTAAACAGCACCGCCTTGCCTTCCATCACCGGCTTGGATGCCAGCGGGCCGATGTTGCCGAGGCCGAGTACGGCCGTGCCGTTGGTAATGACAGCCACCAAATTGCCACGGCTGGTGTACTTATAGGCAGCGTTCGGGTCTTTGACGATCTCTTCGCACGGGGCGGCAACGCCCGGTGTGTAAGCCAAGGCTAGATCACGCTGGTTGATCAACTGCTTGGTGGCCATGACGGCGACTTTGCCGGGGCTCGGGAACTCGTGGTACTCGAGTGCTGCGCGGCGCAGTTCGTCGCGTTTTTCTTGTTCGTTGTCGACCGGTGTCTGGGGCATCTGGAACGTCTCCTGCGGGGGGCGGCCACTTGGCCGTCAATTACTTGTAAGGAAAGTGATTGTAGGCCTCGGGTTAGAACGCGGTTCACGTGGGCTTGTGCAATTGGGGTTGGGTACTTTTGACTTTTAAAAGGGGAACGTGGTCAAAGCGGGATCCGTGCAGTGGTCAGCACTTTGGCAGTATTCATCATTAACTTGGCGCGATACGGCGTCGAGTCTTGATTGACAGCGATAACCAAAAGTCAGCGCTCAAGGCTCCGAGGTCGCTAGCCAAAACCCGCCGCACGTCTTTGGCCTCTGTCATAGCTGATATGTCCTGGCTCGCCTAGCCTGACGAAGCAGTTACTTTTAAAGTAGGGCTTAAATATTGGATTCATCGCTTAAACCGCGCACAGCAAGGAAGTCATCAGTGAAAAAAATCAAACATGTGATCGCTATTGCCATCCTCGGTTGGGTTGGCTGGGCATCGCCTTCGATGGCGGCGTTTCCTGATAAGCCTCTGCGCTTGATCGTCCCATTTCCCGCTGGGGGCGCTGCCGATTTCATGGCGCGTGGCATGGCTTTGCGCTTGGGCACGGAGTTGGGCCAGCCGATCACGATTGACAACCGCGGAGGGGCGGGTGGTGCCCCGGCCGCAGAGGCGGTGGCGAGGGCTGCGCCAGATGGCTACACGCTG
>CANCCE010000093.1 GCA_947374505.1 Comamonadaceae bacterium
ACATCGTCGCCCATCAGCATGGTGAAAACGTGATCGGCTTCAATCGCGTCATCAATCTGCACGCGCAACAAGCGGCGCACCGTTGGATCCATCGTGGTTTCCCACAGCTGCGCCGGGTTCATTTCGCCCAGCCCTTTGTAACGCTGTCGCGACGTTGCGTTTTCGGCTTGTACAAGCAACCAACGCATCGCTTGACGGAAATCGCTGACTTTTTCTTCCTTTTGCCGTTCACCTTCACCACGCATCACACGAGCGCCTTCACCCAATAATGATTTGAAGGTTAGCGCGGCTTCAGCCAGTGCGGCATAGTCAGACCCATGTACAAAGTCCTGCGTGATGACGCTGCTTTTGATGTTGCCGTGATGACGACGACTGATGCGCAAAATGGGCTTATCAGTCCGCACATCAAACTCACCAGCCACTTCCGCGTCTGGCAATCGCGCTTGCAGCGCAATCGCTGATGCTTCTGCAGCTGGCAAGGTGTCTAAATCGAGTGCCACGCCGTCAGCGAGAGATCTCAATGCCTCTGCATCCATAAAACCACCCAGACGCGCTATAACCGCTTCAGCCAGTTGGTGCTTGCGTGCCAGCTCGGTCAGTGTCTCGCCATTGACCGTCGTACCATTTGGGCCACCCGTGAAAATACTGGCATCTTTTAAGGCGATACGAAGCAAGAAACCATCTAATGCACCAGCATCTTTGAGATAAAGCTCTTCTTTACCAGCTTTAACTTTGTAGAGAGGCGGTTGAGCGATATAAATATGACCCCGCTCAACGAGCTCTGGCATTTGACGATAAAAGAAAGTGAGCAACAACGTTCGGATGTGGGCACCGTCAACGTCAGCATCGGTCATGATGATGATGCGATGGTAACGCAACTTAGCAACGTTGAAATCATCATTGCCCGTGGTGCCACCGGCCTTACCAATACCAGTCCCCAGTGCCGTGATCAAAGTCAGAATTTCGTTGCTAGTGAGCAGCTTTTCGTAGCGGGCTTTCTCAACATTCAAAATCTTGCCACGCAAGGGCAAGATCGCCTGAAACTTTCGATCGCGTCCTTGCTTGGCAGAACCACCGGCGGAGTCACCCTCGACGATGTAAATTTCACACATCGCCGGGTCTTTTTCCTGGCAGTCGGCCAGTTTTCCTGGCAAGCCCATGCCGTCCAAAACACCTTTACGGCGCGTCATATCGCGGGCTTTGCGCGCGGCTTCACGCGCGCGGGCGGCTTCAATGATCTTGCCGACGATGATCTTGGCATCGTTCGGGCGCTCTTGCAGATAGTCAAACAGCAACTTGCTAACGATGTCCTCCACCGGACCACGGACTTCACTCGAGACCAATTTATCTTTGGTTTGACTTGAGAATTTAGGTTCCGGTACCTTGACTGAGAGGACACAGCACAAACCTTCACGCATGTCATCGCCAGTGACTTCCACTTTGGCTTTTTTAGCCAGTTCGCTGTCGTCAATGTATTTATTAATGACACGAGTCATAGCTGCGCGCAGACCCGTGAGGTGGGTACCACCGTCACGTTGCGGGATGTTGTTCGTAAAACACAGCACTTGCTCGCTGTAGCCACTGTTCCACTGCATAGCCACTTCAACACCAATGTTGGTGCCTTGATCACTCTGACGGTCACCCATGGCATGAAAGATGTTGGGGTGCAACACCGTTTTGCCCTTGTTCGCAAAATTAACGAAACCTTTGACTCCACCAGCACCGGCAAAGTCATCTTCCTTGCCGGTGCGCTCATCTTTCAAACGGATCTTCACGCCGTTGTTCAAAAAGCTCAATTCCCGCAGACGTTTGCTCAGAATTTCATAGTGAAAGTCACTGTTCTCTTTGAATATCTCTGTATCAGGCCAGAAATGCACTTCAGTGCCGCGCTTGTCTGTGTCGCCGATCACCTTCATCGGCGAGACTTCAACAGCGTTGACAGTCTCGATGATTCGGTCTTGCACAAAGCCCCTAGCAAACTCCATAAAGTGGACTTTGCCGTCACGGCGAATGGTCATGCGCAGCGATTTAGACAGCGCATTGACACAGCTGACACCCACGCCGTGCAGACCGCCTGACACCTTGTAACTGTTCTGGTTGAATTTGCCACCGGCATGAAGTTCAGTCAATGCAATTTCGGCGGCTGAACGCTTTGGCTCGTGCTTGTCATCCATCTTGACGCCGGTTGGAATACCGCGCCCGTTATCAACAACACTGACAGAGTTGTCAGAGTGAATAGTCACCATGATGTCATCACAGTGACCGGCCAAGGATTCATCGATGGAGTTATCAACCACTTCGAACACCAGATGGTGCAATCCAGTGCCATCCGAGGTGTCACCGATGTACATGCCAGGCCGCTTACGAACAGCTTCCAAACCTTCCAGAATCTGAATCGAACCTTCTCCGTAGGCCTCGGAAGCACCTTCCTGATTCGCGTCAATGATAGGCTGGAAGTTAGAGCTGCCTTCATCGCCGGCGCCAGAACGCACATCAGCAGAGTTGTCAGGAACGCTAGAAGCGTCTTCGTTGGGCTTGTTCTGTTCGGTCATAACTAACTTTCGCTTAACTCTTTAAAAACCAAACCCGCGACAGCAATTGACGCGGGTTGGTCGATAGGGCCTTGGTCGACCCGCACCGGGCGGTTTAAATCCGCATCGGCATCACAACGTACTTGAAGGCAGCATCATCCGGAATGGTGAGTAAAGCCGAGCTATTGGAGTCAGCAAGCTCTATCTTCACCATGTCTTGGTTCATATTGGCCAGTGCATCAATCAGATAAGTCACATTGAAACCAATTTCAATGGCGTCACCACCGTAGTCAATGTCGAGCTCATCCACAGCCTCTTCTTGTTCGGCATTGTTGGAAGCAACACGCAGTGTCCCGGGCTCAATGTTCAAACGAACACCTTTGAATTTCTCGCTCGTCAAAATAGCTGTGCGCTGCAGGCTGGCCAACAGAGGTGCACGGCCGAGCGTGATGATGTTCTTGTGATTTTTAGGAATGACACGGTTGTAGTCCGGGAACTTACCTTCAACCAGCTTGGTGACAAATTCCATGCCCTCAAAACTAAATTTAGCTTGATTGCCTGCGAACTGCATCTCAATCGCACCTTCTTTGTCGCTCAAAAGCCGTTGCATTTCAAGCACCGTTTTACGCGGCAAGATCACTTCCTGGCGTGGCACTTCAACGTCTAACGTGGCCGACGAAAACGCCAACCGGTGACCATCCGTTGCCACCAAACTCAACTGTTTGCCTTCGGCCACAAACAAAATACCATTCAGGTAGTAGCGAATGTCGTGCACAGCCATTGCAAAAGAAACCTGACTCAACAACTCTTTTAACGTCTTCTGCGGAACAGAGAAGCTAGGACCGAAATTGGCAGCTTCTTGGACCAATGGAAAATCTTCGGCTGGCAGTGTCTGCAACGTAAAGCGACTTTTGCCACCTTTGAGAATCAATTTATTCTGGCTCGACTCCAGGGACACCGATTGATCGCTTGGCATAGAACGCAAGATGTCAATCAGCTTGCGTGCACCCACAGTCGTCGTGAAGTTGCCTTCATCACCGTCGAGTTCAGCCGTCGTACGAATCTGAATTTCAAGATCGCTGGTCGTCAACTGGATTTGTGAACCGGTTTTACGAATCAGCACATTAGCCAGGATAGGCAGTGTGTGCCTGCGTTCAACGATACCGGCAACCGATTGAAGTGCTGATAAAACTTTGTCTTGGCTGGCTTTGAGAACGATCATGTCTTGTGCTTTCTTATCTTCTTAATTTTTTAATTTCAAATTAGTAGTAGTAGTAGTAAGGGGCCTGCTTTTCTGTGTACATCTCTATTTTCCCCTTTTTTATCAACTACTTGCAGACTGTTTAAGTGTGTGAGGAGAGCCCTGCAAGCAAGGCTCTCAAAAATGAACAACTTTGAATAAATAGGTTTTGCTGTGGATAACTCATGAGTTGTTAGTCAATTGTCCCCAACTTTTCAGTGCAAGACTGTGAGCGGCCTTAAATTGCTCTTTTACCCTTTGAGCGTTTGCTCTAAAACGTGTAATTGCTGGTTGAGTTCGGTCATTTGTTGACGTTCAGCAGACATTTTTCGAACAGCATGGAGGACGGTGGTGTGATCTCGCCCACCAAATAGCTCACCGATCTCAGGCAAACTTTTTTGAGTTAGCTCTTTCGCCAAGTACATGGCGATTTGCCTTGGCCTGGCAATGCTTGCGGGCCGCTTTTTGGAGTACATGTCGGCGATTTTTATTTTGTAGTAATCAGCGACTGTTTTCTGAATGTTTTCAACCGAAATTTGTCGGTTTTGAATGGACAACAGATCACGCAGAGCCTCACGCGCCAGTTGAATGGAAATGTCTTTCTGGTTGAAACGCGAGTAAGCCAAGATCTTACGCAATGCACCTTCAAGCTCACGAACGTTCGAGCGAACGTTTTTTGCTACAAAAAAAGCGACCTCTTCAGGCATGACTGCGCTTTCGGCTTCCGCTTTACGAATCAGAATGGCAACGCGCATTTCCAATTCGGGGGGCTCAATGGCGACCGTTAAGCCGGAGTCAAAACGCGAGACAAGGCGTTCATGGATGTCCGTCAGACCCTTAGGGTAGGTGTCGCTGGTCATGACAATGTGTGACTTTTTGGTCAGCAATGCCTCAAAGGCGTTAAAAAACTCCTCTTGGGTTCGATCTTTGTTGGCAAAAAACTGAACATCATCAATCAACAGCAAATCTAATGAGTGGTAGCGTTCTTTGAATTCGTCAAAAGTTTTTCGTTGGTAGGCTTTCACTACATCTGAGACAAATTGCTCAGCGTGAATGTAGAGAATTTTGGCCGCTGGGTTGTCGGCCAGTAGCTTGTTGCCAATAGCGTGCACCAGGTGCGTCTTGCCAAGGCCGACGCCGCCGTAAATAAACAGTGGGTTGTAAAGCTGGCCCAGGCTGCTGGCGACATGCATGGCCGCAGCACGACCCATTCGATTGGCGGTTCCCTCAATCAGCGTGTCAAAAGTTAATGCCGTGTTCAGACGGCTCTTGAATGGGACGATAACGGGATCATCAGTGATGCTTAAACCCGCAGGTTCTGCGGCTCCCAAAGCGGAGAAGTTCTGAACTAAGGAGATTGATTTTGCAGGGTTTTCACGAGGAGCGAGTGCCAACTCAAGTGCAACGGCTTTGCCGGAAATCTTTTCCAGAAGGGCCACAATTCTTGCCGCATATTGAGCGCGAACCCAATCAAGTTTGAATCGATTTCCGACCTGGACAGTGACCTTGCTCAGATCGTTTGCAACATCGGCCACCAAAGGCTTGATCCAAGTGTTGAACTGTTGCTCAGGGAGCTCTTGCGCTAAATGTTCAACGCAGTTTTGCCACAAATCGCGGCCTGAAGATTGACGAATCACCTCACTCATGGATTGCTTCGACTTTGTTGTGAGGATGCGTCAACCGCGTCTTGAACTTGTGGATATTGTCTTTTTTCAACACCAGTTATTGTAGTCCGGCGGTGAGTTATCCACAAGACAATTGATGCGGTTTTAGACTCTCTGTGAGTGGTAATTTATCGTTTTGGAGTCTTCTCCCAAGGGGTTTCCCGGAGTCTTTACCCAAAGACGCCTGCCCAAACTGTTGCCAGCAATGGATAAATTTGCGATAATCATCGGTTTCCCTGATTCACAGGGGGTTTCTACGCGCAGGCGTGCAAACCCGGCGGGCCTTGCAACGCTGGCAGTATTTTGCTGCCACCAAGTTCACAAGAATCGAACAAGGGAAAATTTCTAGCCAGTAGGATTGATCATGAAACGCACATACCAACCATCTAAAGTCAAACGCGCACGTACGCACGGTTTTCTCACACGCATGAAAACACGCGGCGGTCGCGCTGTGATTGCTGCACGCCGCGCTAAAGGTCGTAAACGCCTGGCTGTCTAAGCTTTTAGCTCGTAGACATGTCTTGAGGTCATTGGGCGCAGGCATTGCAGCGGCTTAAAAACCGGGCCCAGTTTCAGGCCGTACTGGCGGGTGCGACTGTTGCCAGAAGTGAGCACTTTGCCTTGCATCGATCAAGGCTTTCTATTGTTAGCAGTGGCGGTACAGGGGAAATTGTGCCTGCAGAGGTTGTGAAAACGGCAGTCAATAGAGCTAAGTCACAACCACTTTTCCCGGTTCTTGACCTGTGGATTGGTGCGATGGTGCCCAAGCGCTGGGCCAAGCGAGCTGTTACCCGCAACGCCATCAAAAGGCAGATCTACACCGTGAGTGCTGATTTTTCTCCGAAGCAACGGCATGCCGCTTTCGTGGTAAGGCTGCGGCGTGATTTCTCGCGCAAGGTATATCTGAGCGCAAGTTCGGACCTACTCAAACAGGCGGTACGCAATGAATTGCTTGCTTTGATGCAAGAAGGTGAGCGTCAGCCATGAATTGGGTACTGAAATCTCTGTCTCTCACGATGACTTTGCCAAAATTAGCGTTGATCACAGTCGTCAAGGCTTATCGCTTGTTACTCAGTCCCTCTCTCGGCTCCGGTTGCCGCTTTGAGCCTACTTGTTCAGCTTATTCTTTGCAAGCTTTAGAGCAACACGGGGCTGTCGCTGGCACTTACCTCACACTCGGCCGATTGGTCCGCTGCCACCCATGGTGCGATGGCGGTCTTGATCCGGTAGCCTCGAATTTCAATTTTTTTCCTTCGTCCTGGTTCCCGGTTGGCGGTACTGCCGACAAGGACACGCACAAACGAAGCCTTTTTTCTCGTCTGGTCACGCCAGTGGCCTCTTCCCCTTCTAAAAAGAAACCGTCATGAACGACATTCGGCGCACCATTTTGTGGGTGATATTTGGTTTTTCCATGGTCCTTTTGTGGGATCAATGGCAGGTACACAATGGTCAAAAACCAACGTTTTTCCCGTCATCTGTTCCTCAAAACATTAAAGCACCAGCGAACACGCCGGCCGTATCGAGTTCGGCGTCTGTGCCCGGTACGGCTATTCCTGCCGTCGTTACTGTGGCGTCTTCCGTACCCGGCATGGCACCAACGGCCCCAACAGAACAGACCGCAGGAGGCGCTAAAAAGGAACGCATTGAGGTCAGTAACGACGTGCTGACGCTGACGTTTGACACCGAAGGTGGCACCTTGGTGCGCACGGTATTTGCCAAATACGCCGACACAATAGATAAAAAGAGCGGTTTTGTATTGCTCGACGAAAGCAACAGTCGCGTCTATGTTGCACAGTCTGGTTTGATTGGTGCGACAGGTACCAATTTACCGACTCACAAAACGATCATGACTGCCCAGCCTGGAGATCGCACACTGAAAGAAGGCAAGAATCAGTTTGAAGTCAAGTTCGAGTCACCTACCGTGGGTGGAATCAAACTTGTGAAAACTTACACCGTGAAGCGTGGTGAATATGATCTTGCTGTGCGTCACGAAATCATCAATACCGGCACTGAACCTGTAGCCCCTCAGCTTTACCTGCAACTTGTGCGCGACGGCAACAAGCCATTGGGCGAATCATCGTTCTATTCAACCTTTACCGGACCTGCAATTTATACCGAAGCTAAAAAGTACCAAAAGGTCGAATTCAAGGACATTGAGAAAGACAAAGTAGATATCGAGAAGAAGGCGAGCAATGGTTATGTGGCCATGGTTCAGCACTACTTTGCTTCAGCATGGATTTTGCCCGACGGACTCCAGCGCGATCTGTTCATGCGCAAGGTTGACAGCAACCTGTTCGCGGCCGGCATGATCACGCCGCTGGAGAGTATTGCACCAGGTGGCAGCAAGATCATTGACAGCAAATTTTACGTCGGTCCGCAGGAAGAAAAAATTCTCGAAGCCTTGGCACCGGGCCTAGAACTGGTTAAAGACTACGGTTGGTTAACTATCTTGGCGAAACCTTTGTATTGGCTGCTGTATCGGTTACATGAGTTCATTCAGAACTGGGGTTGGTCGATTGTGGCCTTGGTGCTGCTGCTGAAAATCGCTTTTTACTGGCTCAATGCGAAGGCGTACGCCAGCATGGCTAAGATGAAAGCGGTTAATCCAAAAATCGTCGAGATGCGAGAGCGCCTGAAAGACAAGCCGCAGGAAATGCAGCAGGCCATGATGCGGATCTACAAAGAGGAAAAGGTCAACCCAATGGGCGGTTGCTTCCCCATCATGATTCAAATTCCGGTGTTCATTGCTTTGTACTGGGTGCTGTTGTCTAGCGTTGAGATGCGCAATGCGCCCTGGATACTTTGGATTCATGATCTCTCAGCACCTGACCCATACTTTATCTTGCCGGTGGTGATGACGCTGACGACGATGCTGCAAACAGCACTGAATCCAACGCCTCCAGATCCTATGCAAGCGAAGTTGATGTGGTTCATGCCACTGATTTTCAGTGTGATGTTCTTCTTCTTTCCGGCCGGCTTGGTGATGTACTGGATCACCAACAATATTTTATCGATTGCGCAACAGTGGATGATCAACACTCGAATGGGCGTACCACCACAGTTCAATTTGCCGAAGTTCAAATAAGAAAAGGGCCGCTTCGCGGCCCTTTTTGATGAGAGACACCATGCTTACCCGCCACCTTGATCCCATCGTTGCAATAGCCACTGCACCAGGGCGAGGCGCAGTGGGGATTGTCCGGATTTCAGGTAAAGAAATAACGTCCATAGTTAGAGCGTTATGCGGTCGAAACTTGCAGCCTCGGCAAGCAACATACTTGCCTTTTCGAGACGAGAGAGGCCAAGTGATCGATCAAGGGCTAGCGCTTTATTTCCCAGCACCTCATTCTTTTACGGGCGAAGATGTGCTCGAGATACAAGCGCATGGCGGGCCGGTTGTGCTGCAGTTGCTGCTCGCGCGTTGTCTGCAAGCAGCGGCCGAAATAGATGCAACAACCGGCCTGCAAAGCCTTGCCGGTTTGCGCGTGGCTCAACCAGGCGAATTCTCGGAGCGGGCTTTTTTAAACGACAAAATAGATTTGGCGCAGGCCGAAGCGATTGCGGATCTGATCGACGCCAGCACAGAAACGGCAGCCCGATCAGCGGCCCGTTCACTGTCGGGAGAGTTCTCTAAAGAAGTCCAGGCTTTACTCGACAAGCTGGTGCATTTGCGAATGCTGGTTGAAGCGACGCTGGATTTTCCTGAGGAGGACATTGACTTTTTAAAGCAGGCTGACGCAAGCGGTCAGCTGCAGCGGCTGCAGACAGCCCTGGCGAATGTCATGCAGCGCGCAACGCAAGGTGCCATCCTACGCGAAGGCATCAAAGTGGTGATTGCCGGGCAGCCTAACGCTGGTAAAAGCTCTTTGCTCAATGCGTTGGCGGGGGCTGAATTAGCTATCGTCACGCCGATAGCCGGTACCACGCGCGACAAGGTTGCACAACTTATTCAGATTGAAGGCGTGCCGTTGCACGTGGTGGATACCGCAGGATTACGTGATGCGAATACAGCTGGTGTTGACGAGGTTGAAAAGATTGGCATCGCACGGGCTTGGACCGAAATTGAAAGCGCCGATGCAGTCTTGTTTCTGCATGACCTCACGCGACAAAACACACCGGCTGATCCAGACGTGGCGACAACCTATCGACACGGTGACGATGTGATTCGCCAAGCCTTGACAAATAAGTTACCAGCCACTGCACCAGTGATTGACGTTTGGAATAAATCCGATTCTGCGCCGGCGGATGGACATGTCACGGCGATAGTCAAGGGACGGTCTAGCGTGGTGATTTCAGCCAAGACCGGCGATGGATTGCAGGCATTACGCCAACAGTTGCTGCAGGTCGTGGGCTGGCAGTCTGCACCCGAAGGCGTTTACATGGCGCGCGAACGCCATGTTCAATCCTTGAAAGAAGTGGCCAGTCAACTCATGCGGGCCAATGAGCAGTTAAGTGCAAAACAACCTGCGCTCGATTTGTTGGCTGAAGACTTGCGGCAAGCCCAGCGCGCTTTGAGTCAAATCACTGGTGAGTTCACACCCGATGATTTATTGGGTGAGATTTTTTCGAAATTCTGTATCGGCAAGTAGCGACTGAAGCATCCGTTTAACCGGACCCGTATCAAGTTAGATTGGCCCGCGGATCATGACGGGCCAGCCGTGCAAGCAAATATTCAACTTCTGTTTTTGCGGTCGCAGACATCGCTGCAGCGGGTCTGCGTTGCGCGTCGGATGACAGCAGGCCACGACGCATCAAAATATATTTACGCACGGCCAGTCCAACGCCGGGTTGTTGTTCATAG
>CANCCE010000094.1 GCA_947374505.1 Comamonadaceae bacterium
CTTTATCGGTAGCTGAAAATTACGTGGGGTTGCCGCTCAATTTTGGGGAGTAACGCGGACCAAGCGGCTTGCTGTAAATTGCTGGATATGACGCAAGCCAAATCCCACGCAACGCCCATGACCTCTGCATTGAAAATCCCACAAGTCCTGAAGGGCGTACGCCTGCTCAGCTTGGCCTTGAATTTACCCGGACCCGCAGCGTTGATGCGCTGCCAGCAGATGGGCGCGCGATGCGTCAAGCTGGAGCCGCCGAGTGGCGACCCGATGCAGCGTTACAGCCCCGCGGCTTATGTGCAATTGCAGAGCGGCATCAAGGTCATCACGGTTGATTTGAAGACTGCGGCAGGACAAAAAAGGCTGCACCGCGAACTCGCTAAAACCGATGTGCTGATCACCTCGTTCCGGCCGTCTGCGATTGAGAAACTCGGCTTGGGCTGGAAGAACCTGCACCGCCTTTACCCTGCCCTGTCACAGGTGGCCATCGTTGGCAGTCCTGGGGCACGCGCCGAAGAACCGGGCCACGACCTGACCTATGTGGCAGACAGCGGCTTGGTGCAAGGACTTGAATTACCCGCCACGCTTTACGCCGACATGGGTGGCTCGTTGACAGCCAGTGAGGCGGTGTTGCAGGCGGTTCTGGCTCAGCGCAGCAGCGGCAAAGGCCTTCGGTTAGAAATAGCGCTGGCCAGTGCCGCGCAATACATTGCGTTGCCCCGACATTGGGGGCTGACCCAGCCCAGCGGTTTTGTGGGCGGCGCGCATGCCGGTTACCGTGTTTATGCGTGCAAAGACGGCCGTGTGGCGGTGGCGGCGCTGGAGCCGCATTTTGCGGCGGCGCTGTGTGCAGCAGCCGGTTTGGTCGCGTCAGACGTGGCGAGTATGCGAACCCAAGCAACACGAGTCGGCATCGAGCATTTTTTGAAAAAACAGACCCGCCAGCAACTCGATGCGCTGGCCATTTCGAAGGACATTCCGTTACACACGATGGCCTAAAAAGGCCTGACGTGTCGACCCTTTATCCGGCGGTCAACTCAGCCAACTGCGCTTTCAACGCCGCATTTTCGGCACTGAGCGAGGTGATGGTTTGCTTCAAGCGCGCAATCATTCCGGCAGGCGAATCGGGTTCGCTGCGCTCGACCGCCCGGCTTTCGCGGACTTCGCGGGCGGCTTGTTGAAGCTCTTTTTTACCGCCGGCAGCAGCCGCCACTTGCTCAGCAACCGGCAACGACGCCACGTTAGCGGCGGCAGTGATTGAAATAGAACCCGACTTGATCGCCGCCACCAGCTCGGGTACAGCTGACGCCTGAATTTTTTTGATATGACTCAGGGTGCTGCTGCTGAGGCGGGCAGCTTTGGCTGTTGCGTCGCTGGTGATCATGGCTTCAACATGATTGTGAGCCGAGCTTGGAGTAGACGCTGCTGCAGTTGACTCAGGTGTTGACGCCTCAACTACGGCCGGCACGCTGGCCGACAAGATGTCTTTTCTGCGCAGCGCCAACACGCCGCGTTGGAAATCAGACAAACTGCGCCGGCCCAGGTGCTGGTCAATCATCCACAGGTGGACGTCGTCCATGGACTTGAACTGGGTGTTCTGCACAGTGTTGAAAGCAATCCCGAGCCGACTGCAAATGCCGTAGCGGTTGTGACCATCCACCAGCACATCGCCCCACAGCACCAAGGCGTCGCGGCAGCCCTCGGACAGCAAGCTGCGTTCCAGTGCCTCATGCTCGTGCGGGGTCAACGGGTCAATATACGCGCGCAGCTCTTCGCTGACAGTGATGTTCATCGTTGAAAATTAGCGCGGTTTACGAGAGGGCTTGGCTGATCCGTTGTCACGCGGCGGCAAGCCGGTGTGTTGGGTCAGGATGCGGCCTTTGACCGGCGCGGCAGACTTCAACGCGACGGTGGTCGAGTTTTTCTTGCGTGCGCTGGTGTAGCCGCCGTCGGTCAGCGGCTGGTAGGTGGGGATCAAGTGGTGCTTGCCGTTGCCGATCAAGTCAGACCGGCCCATGGTCTTCAGCGCTTCGCGCAGCAGCGGCCAGTTGTTGGCGTCGTGGTAACGCAAGAAGGCTTTGTGCAGGCGACGGCGTTTGTCGCCGCGCACGATGTCGACGGTTTCGCTGTCGCGCGTGATCTTGCGCAGCGGATTGCGATTGGTGTGGTACATCGCCGTCGCTGTGGCCATTGGTGACGGGTAGAAGGTTTGCACCTGGTCGGCTCTGAAGCCACTTTTTTTCAGCCAGAGGGCGAGGTTCATCATGTCCTCGTCGCTGGTGCCCGGATGGGCGGCGATGAAGTAAGGAATCAAAAACTGCTTCTTGCCGGCTTCGAGCGAGTACTTCTCAAACATCTGTTTGAACTTGTCGTAGCTGCCAATGCCGGGTTTCATCATCTTGGTCAGCGGACCCTGCTCGGTGTGCTCGGGCGCGATCTTCAGGTAGCCGCCAACGTGGTGTGACACCAGTTCTTTGACGTACTCAGGGCTTTCGACGGCCAAGTCATAACGCACACCAGAGCTGATGAGGATTTTCTTGATGCCCTTGAGCGCACGGGCACGGCGGTACATCTTGATCAGGGGCGCGTGGTCGGTGTTGAGGTTGGAGCAAATACCGGGGTAAACGCAAGACGGTTTGCGGCAAGCGGCTTCGATCTCAACGGATTTGCAACCAATACGGTACATGTTGGCAGTCGGGCCACCGAGGTCTGAAATAGCGCCGGTGAAGCCTTTGACGGTGTCACGAATGGCTTCGATCTCGCGGATCACGGAGTCCTCGGAACGGCTCTGGATGATGCGGCCTTCGTGCTCGGTGATAGAGCAAAACGTGCAGCCGCCAAAGCAGCCGCGCATGATGTTCACGCTGAAGCGAATCATTTCCCAAGCGGGGATTTTGGTGGCGTGGTCGTGGCTGCCGTTCTCGTCGGCGTAGATGGGGTGCGGCGAACGCGCATACGGCAAGTCAAAGACATAGTCCATCTCGACGGTGGTCAGCGGGATCGGTGGTGGGTTGATCCACACGTCGCGGGCGGTCACGCCTTCGCCATGAGCCTGCACCAAGGCGCGCGCATTGCCGGGATTGGTCTCAAGGTGCAACACGCGGTTGGCGTGGGCATAGAGCACGGCATCGCTGCGAACCTGCTCGTAAGACGGCAGGCGAATGACCGAACGGTCACGCGGCGGCACTTTGATCTTGCCTTGCATCGACGGCAAGCTCGGGTTCTGCACGAAGGTCAGCGGCTTGATGGCGGGGTTGGCCAGAGGCTGGGCAGCTGTTGACGATTTAGCCTTCAGCACGGGGGAGCCAGCGGCTTCGGCCTTGACGGCCACATCGGCGGCTTCGTCTTCGCGGGCGCAGGTGGCGCCCTGCTCTTTGGCCTGCTCCGAAATCATCAGGTAAGGATTGACGTGGGCTTCAACCCGGCCTGGCGCGTCGACATTGGTCGAGTCAATTTCGAACCAGCCTTGCGCGGTCTCGTCTCCGTGGCGGCGAATGAAGGCGGTGCCGCGAACGTCGGTGATGTTGGCGATGGGTTCTTTGGCCGCGAGTCGGTGCGCGATTTCTACAATTGCGCGCTCGGCGTTGCCGTACAGCAGCAGGTCGCATTTGGCGTCGACCACCACGCTGCGACGCACTTTGTCAGACCAGTAGTCGTAATGCGCGATGCGCCGGAGCGAGCCTTCGATTCCACCCAAAACGATGGGCACTTCTTTGTAGGCTTCGCGGCAGCGCTGTGAGTACACCAGTGCAGCGCGGTCGGGCCGCTTGCCACCCATGTCGCCGGGGGTGTAGGCGTCATCACTGCGGATTTTGCGGTCCGCCGTGTAGCGGTTGATCATGGAATCCATGTTGCCGGCGGTGACGCCGAAGAACAGATTCGGCTTGCCCAGCAGCTTGTAGGGCTCAGCGGTTTGCCAGTCGGGTTGGGCAATGATGCCGACCCGAAAGCCTTGCGCTTCCAGCATGCGGCCAATGACAGCCATGCCAAAACTCGGATGGTCGACGTAAGCGTCGCCGGTGACAATGATGATGTCGCAACTGTCCCAACCCAGCGCCTGCATTTCCTCACGGCTGGTCGGCAAAAATTTGGCCGTACCGAAGCGAGCCGCCCAGTACTTGCGGTAACTGGTCAGCGGCTTGGCAGCGCGCGCAAAAAAGGAGACGTCGATGGGAGCGTTCATAGGGCTTTTGGGTAACCCGACATTGTAGGGTTTCTACCCAAAAACCACGAATCGCCACAAATGCCCCTTTGGAGGGGTGGGACAGTACGGGCCAGAAACCCGTCGTTGCGAGCGGAGCGCGGCCATCCATGACTGCGAATTCGGGCCCCTGGACTGCCGCGCTTCTCTCGCAGAGACGGAGTTACTTCGCTCGCAAAGACGGGTCAGCTTACCGCCGCAAGGTCATTTGTCCCCGAATTTCACCGCCGGGGTTGGCTGCGGTGTGAATATTGGCGTACCAGCGTCCGGCCACCAAATCGTCAACCTGCGCGGCGGTGAGAGTGGCCGAGCCTTCCATGGCGTCACTCATCTGGCCAGGAAATGGCAACACCACGCCAGCGTTCGAACCGATGGCAGCGGGGCCATGAAAGTGGCCTGCCCTGGCAGCACCGCTCAAGTTCACATAAGTCAACTTCCAACGCAGCAGGTTGGTGTCGGTGTTCAACACGGCGTCCACCTGACCATTGGCGCTGGTCGCTACGGGAGGAACCTCGTTACCACCGCGCATCTGCGTCGTGAAAGTCAGGAGATTACTTTGATCAGCGGCAGGCATCATGCCACCGCAACCCACCACCAAAACAGACATGGATACCGCCACAGCGGCAATGCGAAAATTAAAACGGCTCATCAGTGATCTCCTGTCAACCGGATAGGAAACAAAGAATAAAGCAGCCGGTGCAGCTCCACTCTAAATTGTCGTCGTGCAATCAACTCACCTCTGACAACGGGAAAAACGCGCTCAACATGGTTCCGCATCGGTCGCTTGACTTCACCAGGAAGCGCCCACCATCAGCTTCGACGCGGTAATGCAAGCCCAGCAAACCGAGCATGAAAATTCTCTCAGACGTAGCGTCAAAACCAACGCCGTCATCCGTGACGCTGATCTGCACCTGACCATCGGCATGGGAGGACAACAGCACCCTCACATGAGCGGCCTTGGCATAAGCCGCCACATTCGCCAGTGCCTCTTGCACCAGACGGTAAATAGTGAGTTGGACGGCCGGTTTGAAGTGCAGGTCATCCAGTTCCGTTTGCACCTGTAGATCGTTTGCGCGCGAGAAATCTCCAATCAATATGTTCAATGCCTGCACCAGTCCGAGCGTGTTGAGGGAGGACGGCCGCAGGTCTTCGATCATGTGGCGCTTGCGATCAATGCCCTTGTCCAGCATTTGCGTGAAGTGAGTGAATCGAGCTGAAATTTCAGGCGAGAGTGGCGCCAACGCAGATTTCAGGCGTGCCACATCGAACTTGGCCGAAGTGAACAAGGCGCCAAGGTCGTCATGCAAGGCCTCAGCCATCCGATTTCTCTCTTCCTCTCTCGTCAGCTGCAGGTAGCGATTCAACGTTGTCAACTCGTCAGTGCGGCTTCTAATCTTCTCATCAAGCGACAGCGTAAGAGCCTGTAGCGCAGCTTCACTGTTCTTCAAGGCTTGTTCAGCATGTTTTTGCTGGTCTATGTCTTCCGTCGCACCATACCAGCGGGTGACAGCGCCAGAGCTGTCACGTTGCAGCAGCGCACGTGTGCGCATCCAGCGGTACTGCCCATTTCGCATGCAGAGCCGATGTTCGACAGCATTGAGTTCGCCAGACTGGACGGCACAACGCCAAGTCTCTGAAACTTGGGAGCGTTCGTCCGGATGAACGGCGTCTTGCCAAGCAGTGCCAAAACCACTCTTACCGGTCCACTCATTCCAACGATCGCTGAGATAGTCGACCTGCCCGTCTGAGCCAGCAGTCCAAACGGCATACGGGTTGAGATTCAATGCCGTCCATCCATCAAGATTAATGTCAGGCAAGCAAAATTCCTTCAACCCTTGAAGTCGAAACCTGTCGGACTTCAGGTACGATTTTTTGCATTCTCTTGACCTCACTGTGTTTGTTCAATCAACTATTCAATCATCGCTCTGCTGAAGCGAACTCATGGCAGGCCCATAGCTTGCCTGTGCGTGGTCTGAGACCTACAAAATGCCGAGTCAGGTTGCCGTCACCTCACTGGGTCACTATGATTAAACGACTGTTTTTTTGAACTAGCTTCACCGAAAGCCACTATGACCAGACTCGATCACAAGGTAAGTATCATCACCGGCGCAGCACAGGGCATTGGCTTGGCCACAGCGCTCAAGTTCGCGGCGGAAGGCGCCATCGTCGTCATTTGTGACTTACGACAAACGGCCATTGACGAGGCCGTCAAACAATGCAGAGCGCTCGGTGCACAAACTATCGGTTGCCTGATGGATGTGACCGATCGCACGATGGTTGACGCGGTGGTTGCGCAGGTGAAAGCACAGTTCGGCCGCATTGATGTGTTGGTCAATAACGCCGGCATCACCAAAGATGCGCGGCTGTTAAAAATGACGCTGGCGCAGTTCGATCAGGTGATCGACGTGAACCTGCGCGGCGTCTTTCATTGCGCCCAAGCCGTGGCTGACACCATGATTGCGCAAGGCAGCGGCGTGATTCTGAATGCCAGTTCGGTGGTCGGTATTTACGGCAATTTTGGCCAAACCAACTATGCCGCAACCAAGTTTGGGGTGATCGGTTTCACCAAAACCTGGAGCCGAGAACTCGGCCCCAAAGGGATCCGGGTCAACGCGGTGGCCCCGGGCTTTGTATCGACGCCAATTCTGGACACGATCCCTGACAACGTGTTGCAGGAAATGAAAGCGCGCGTGCCTTTGAAGCGCTTGGGCAAGCCTGAAGAGATTGCCAACGTTTACGCTTTCTTAGCCAGTGATGAGGCCAGCTACATCAACGGCGCGGTGATAGAAGTGTCAGGCGGGATGACGGTCTGAACTGCAGCGATAATGCGCGCATGAGCGCTTTCCCCCCTGACGATCGTCCACGTCCCGCATCCCTCACCGACCTATTTGTGTCCTTCACGCTGCTGGCCTTACAAGGTTTTGGCGGCGTCTTGGCCGTGGTGCAAAGAGAACTGGTCGAAAAGAAACGTTGGATGACGCGCGATGAATTCATTGAAGACTGGTCGGTGTCACAAATATTGCCCGGACCCAATGTGATCAATCTGGCCCTGATCGTTGGCGGCCGCTACTTCGGCCTCAAGGGTGCATTGGTGGGTCTGGCAGGCATGCTGGTGGTGCCGTTGGTGCTGGTGTTGGCTCTTGCCCTGGTTTATTCACAATTTGCAGACCACCCGGGCGTCGCTGGCGCCTTGCGCGGCATGGGTGCAGTGGCTGCTGGCCTGATTTTGTCGACCGGCATCAAACTGATCGGCGCCCTCAAAAGCAATGTGCTGGGCTGGCGCTGGTGCGCGGTATTGGGGCTGTCTTGTCTGCTCAGCGTCGCCGTGTTCCGGCTCCCGTTGGCCTACGTGTTGTTTGGGCTTGGCAGCTTGGCTTTTGGCCTGACCTTTAGAAAGATGAAACCATGAGCGAAACGCCGCAGCTGATACTCGGCGCCCATGAATGGTTTCAGTTTTTTCTCCACTACCTCTCGCTCTCGCTGCTGCAGATCGGCGGTGCTATCGCCACCATCCCGGACATGCACCGCTTTCTGGTCGACCAGAACCTCTGGCTGACGGACGCTCAATTCAATGCGTCTGTAGCGATTGCCCAATCCGCGCCAGGACCAAACGTCCTCTTCATCGCACTCATGGGTTGGAATGTCGGCATGAACGCGGGCGGTATTTTGACCGGGCTGCTCGGTATTGTGCTGGCGATGGGGGGAATGTTGATTCCCAGTTCAGTGCTGACTTACAACGCCACCCAGTGGAGCCACCGTAATCGCAATTTGCGTGCTGTTCGTGCCTTCAAACAGGGCATGGCCCCGATCGTGGTGGCGTTGTTACTTGCTACCGGCTGGATTCTCGCAACCGCCAGTGGCAAGTCGCTGGACCACTGGCCACTGTGGTTGCTGGCCGGTGTGAGCACCGTGATCTGCTGGCGCACCAATCTGCACATATTGTGGCTGCTGGCGGCCGGTGCACTGTTGGGCTGGTTCGGCTTGGTTTGAAGCATCAGCGCCGCTGGCGCAGAGCTTCGTAGAGGCAGACGCCGCTGGCCACTGAGACGTTCAGGCTTTCAACCGCGCCGTGCATCGGAATGCTGACGAGTTCGTCGCAGGTTTTGCGGGTGAGTTGACGCATGCCCTCGCCTTCAGCACCCAACACCAAGGCCACCGGACCTTTGAGGTCGACGTCATAAATGGTTTTGGGCGCATCGTCGCTGGTGCCAATGCACCAGATGTTGCGCTCCTTGAGCTCGCCCAAGGTGCGCGCCAGGTTCGTGACCATGAAATACGGCATGGTTTCGGCGGCGCCACTGGCGACCTTGGCCACCGTGGCATTGATACCGGCAGCATGGTCTTTGGGGGCGATCACGGCATGCGCACCAGCACCGTCAGCCACACGCAAACAGGCGCCTAGATTGTGGGGATCGGTGACGCCGTCCAGCACCAAGATCAACGGAGATGCCACACCGCTGGCTTCGAGTTGCTCCAGCAATTCGTCCAGTGAGGTGATGACCGCCACGGCATTGACACGGGCGACCACGCCCTGATGGCCATGGCTACCGGCCATTTTGGCCAGCCGCACGCCGTCGGATTCGATCAGCCGGATGCCGGCCGCGCGGGCACGGTCGGTGAACTGACGCATGCGCGCATCGCGGCGGGAGACATCGTAAAAAACTTCGATGACCGATTGAGGCGCAGTTTTGATGCGCACGCCAAGGGCATGAAAGCCAAAAAGAACTTTAGGAGGAGAAGACATGCCCGATTATCACAGGCTCCGTCACAGGCTCTGCGGCACCACCTGACCGGCCTCGATCGTGATCTTGCGTTGACACTGCGCGGCGATGGACTGGTCGTGCGTCACCAGCACCAGTGTCGTTCCCAGCTCTTGGTTGAGTTCGAACATCAGTTTCATGACGGTCTCGCCCGTGGCGAAGTCCAGGCTGCCGGTTGGCTCATCGGCCAGTAGCACAGCAGGTTGAACCACGAATGCACGGGCCAGCGCCACGCGCTGTTGCTCGCCGCCCGACAGCACCTTGGGGTAGTGCCCAAGTCGTTGGCCGAGGCCAACCCGACCGAGCATCTCAGTGGCCAAGGCTCGCGCACCGCGGGTGCCAGACAACTCCAGCGGCAGCATGACGTTTTCAAGGGCCGTGAGATTGGCCATCAGCTGGAAGCTCTGAAACACAAACCCGACTTTTTGCGCACGCAAGGCGGCCCGGTCGTCTTCGCTGATGGCAAAAATATCTTGGCCGGCCAGTTTTACCGTGCCTTTGGTGGGTGTGTCGAGTCCGGCAATGATCGACAACAAGGTGCTTTTGCCAGAACCGGAAGCGCCAACGATGGCGGCTGTTTCCTTGGCTGACAAGGAGAAATCAATATCACGCAAAATAGTCAAGGTGCCCGTCGAGTCGGTGACTGACTTGAAAACGTGCTCGACGGCGATAATGGCGACCGGTGCGGCCTCGGGACGCTCAACAGGATTCGTTTCGGACATGACAGCCTTTTCAATAAACACAACGCTCAACAATCTTCGCGCACGCAGCGACTTTAACAAGCGAGGCAATTTAGCCACGCTTGCAGCGGCAAAGCCTTTGCAACCGTGCGGAATGCAGTGGGTTTGGCGCGCCCTGCTCTTGCCCGGCTTGTTGGTCTTGCTCGCCTCGCCCATGCTGGGTCAGGCGCAACCGGCAGCCAATGCAAGCCCAGTAACCCGCAGCAGCACGGACACTGTGTTGGTGGTCGGCGACTCCCTGAGCGCTGAATACGGGCTCCAGCGCGGCAGTGGCTGGGTCGCCCTGCTGGAAGAAAAGCTGCAAGCTGAAAAGCGTGCGGTCACGGTTGTGAACGCCAGCATCAGCGGCGACACCACCGCCGGCGGCCGCGCGCGCTTGGCTGCGCTGCTCAGACAACACCAACCGAGC
>CANCCE010000095.1 GCA_947374505.1 Comamonadaceae bacterium
GCTGAAGGCTCTGGCGGTCAGTACCCCGTCCCGTGTCAAACACCTACCCGATACGCCGACATCAAAGCAGGCCGGCTCTGACAGCTTCACACTGATTGGATGGAGCGGCATTGCCGGCCCCGCCGACTTGCCCGCGAGCGTCATCGCCAAGTGGGATCAAGGCATCAAGACGCTCGCCACCGACGCAGACTTTGTGAAAGAAACTGAAGCCTCAGGCGCTGAAGTGGCATACCTGGGACCCAAGGACTTCAAAGCAACACTGCGCAAAGAATACGAAACGGCCTTGGTGCAGGTGCAAAAGTTGGGACTGCGCCGCTGAAGATGGACTGATAATTTGGCCTTAACTTGGAAAATCACTGAGCGGCTGTTTGCCAGCCGCCGCCGAGTGCTTTGATGAGCACAACCGTCGTGACCAACCTCTGACCCAGAATTTGTGAGGCTTGTCGCTCGCTGTTGAGCAGGGTTTGTTGAGCGGTGATGACGTCGAGGTAATTGGCGATACCGCCCTCATAGCGTTCGCTCGCGATATTGAACACCCGGGTCGCGCTTTTGACCGCCATCAAGGTTTGCTTGTAGGCAAGATCCAAGGACGCCACACCACTGATACCGTCTTGCACTTCCTGCATCGCCGTGAGTACCACGCGGCGGTAATTGGCCACCGTCACGTCGTAACCGGCGCGACTGACATCGAGGTTGGCCTTGATCCTGCCGCCATCAAACAAAACCTGTGTGGCCGACACACCCAGTGACCAGATCATGCTGGAGGCGCTGAACAAGGCAGGCAGACTGGCACTCTCCAAACCAAAGGTAGGTCCCAGAATAACGCTCGGGTAAAACGCCGCATTGGCGACACCGATCTGTGCGTTGGCAGCGGCCATGGCCCGCTCGGCCAAAGCCACATCGGGGCGACGTTCCAAAACGTCTGACGGGATGCCGAGGGGAACGTCAGGCGGAAAAGCCAAGCGCGACTGCGGGGCGATTGAGAATTGCGGGGCCGGGGTTCCGGTCAAGGTGGCGATGGCATCCTCGAACACTGCACGCTGGCGTTTGAGCAAATGCACTTGAGACAAAGTAGTGTCCAGCAGGGCTTGCTGCTGTGCCATTTCAAGGCCTGAGGTCGCGCCCAGATCATGACGGTCGGTGGCCATTAGCAGCAACTTTTTTTGCAAGTCAATGGATTTAGACAGCACCTCAAGATCTGCATCAAGGGCTCTCAGATTGAAATAATTGATCGCCAGATCCGCCGTCAACAGCAACTTGGTGTTCTCTAAATCCGCCGCCGATTGCTCGGCGGTGGCGGTAGCACCCTCGACCAAACTTTGCACGCGACCAGCTAAATCGACCTCATAGCTCACCGCGAGGGATGGCACGATGTCATTTTGAATGGTCGAAAAGTTAGGTGATTTGTAGTTGTTGAGTGGCCTGTTGGCCGAAATGCGCTGATTCAGTAAACGGGTCCCGAGGCTGAGCTGCGGAAACAAACTGGCAGACGTTGACGACAGCGTTGCACGTGCCTGCGCCAACCTAGCGTTAGCTCCCGCCAAGGTCTGGTTGTTCAACATCGCCTTCTGCTCCAAGGCATTGAGCTGGGCGTCTTCAAATTTTTCCCACCAAGGGCCTTTAGCCGCCTGGTCATTGGGCGCGCCCGTGCGCCAAGGCGCTTGGGTTTGCCAGGTCACGGGCATGTCCAGCTGAGGCTTGGTGTAAGTAGGGGCCGTCGAACAGCCCGCCAATAACGCGCTGGCCGTTAAAAGAAATTTGAATTTCATCATTCGCGCCAGGCTCACGGTTTCTTTTTCCGGGCGTCGTCCTGGCCTTTGCTACCTGCCGGCTCGGCGACTTTGTCGTCCTCAGCGGCCACAAAGGTCACTTCATCGCCAGCACTCAAAGAGTCGGGTGGATTGAGCACCAAGCGCTCGCCTCCCTCAAGCCCGCTCATGACTTCGACCCGGACACCATAGTTGCGACCCAACTGCACGGGCTTGATGTTCACACGATTTTTGTCGTCGACCACCGCCACCATCGTGCCTTCACCGCGAATAATCAAGGCGTTGTTCGGCACGGCCAAGCTGCGACTCAAAGCCAACGGAAGCGAGACTTGCACAAAGGCGCCGGGCAGCAAAATACCTTCTTTATTGGGCAGCGACACTTCCACTTGCAGCGTTCTGGATTGGGTGTCAATTGAAGCACCCGTGCGCGCCACTTTGCCCTCGAATTTTTGGCCCCTCAATTCGGCTTGGGTCACTGCCACAGTTTGCCCAACCTTGATCAGCTGCGCATAGCTTTGCGGCACGTTGATATACAAACGCAAAGGGTCTGTCTGGGTCACCACAAACAGCGCGCGGGCTAAACCACCGCCGGCGCCAGCATCCACCAGATCACCGGTGTCCACATTGCGCCGTGTGATCACGCCATCGGTCGGGGCCAATAATTTTTTAAACCCCTGCAGCTGACTCAAACGCTGCACGTTGGCAATGGCTGCCGCCAAGTTGGAAGCAGCTTGGTCGCTGGCACTGCGCTTTTCATCAAGTTCCTGCTGCGAGACCACATCTTTTTTGCGCAGTGCGTCCCAACGGGCTGCCGTGCTTTTGGCCAAATCCAAACTGAATTGGGTTTGCTGCTGAACCGCAATCGCTTGCGAGAGTTGCATGTCAGTTTCCGGCGTTTCAATTTCAGCCAACAGCTCGCCCCGTGTCACCCGTGCGCCAATGTCCTTGGTCCAACGCTTGACGTAACCACCGGCACGCGCATAAATGGGCGACTGTGTGTAGCCTTGAAGCGTTCCTGGCAGGGCGATGGTTTGACCCGCTTCACTCGACTTGGCCAGCGTCGTCTTGACGTAGTTGCGACCCCGCTCCACCACCGCCGCCTCTAGCTCTTTGTTGTTTTGCATACGGCTGACAACCGTGCGTGCCGCCCCCAGACCCAACAACACCAAGACCACCGCCACGACGATTTTGGTCCGGCGCACAATCGCGCCGCGTTTCAACAATTCACCGGCATCCGCGACCTGCAGCGGATGGACGGCCATGTGGGAATGACGCTCTTCAGACATGAATCAATGCTCCTGGGACGAAAGGCCAAGATCACGCGCGGCCTGTTGACGCTCTTTGCGATGCGACAGGCGCTGATGAACTTCGGCGTAAATAACGGGGACAAAAAACAGGGTCGACACAGTGGCAAACAACAGACCACCAATCACCGCACGACCCAAAGGTGCATTTTGCTCAGCACCCTCCCCCAGACCCAGGGCCATGGGGATCATGCCAATGATCATGGCGAGAGCCGTCATCAGCACTGGCCGGATGCGGGTGGCACCCGCCTCTAGCGCGCAAGACAAGGGGGTGATGCCATCCTCTCGCCGTTGGCGTGCAAAGGCAATCACCAAAATACTGTTGGCGGTGGCCACACCCATCGTCATGATCGCCCCAGTCAAGGCCGGCACACTGAGCGTTGTTCCGGTGATAAAAAGCATCCAAGCGATACCGGCCAATGCCGCGGGCAAGGCGGTGATGATGATGGCCGCATCAATCCAAGACTGAAAGGTCACCACGATCAGCAGGTACACCAACACAATCGCCATCGCCAACCCTAAGCCAAGACCGATGAAGGACGAGCGCATGGTCTCCACTTGGCCGCGGATAACCACTTGGTTACCGCGCGTCAATTTAGGTGAAATCTCATCGACGAGAACCTTGATCTTGTCCGCAACGCTGGCCAAGTCTGTCCCCTGAACCCCCACATACACATCAATGGCGGGTTGCAAGTTGTAGCGCGTCACGATCGGCAGCTGCCGGCCGGTTTTGGCTTCAACCAAGTTACCCAGCAATTGATTGGTGGTGTTGGAGACGGTTGCCCCATTGACGCCGCTGTTGGCATTAGGAGCTGGGCCGATCGGCAGTGCGAGCAGCGAATCAATCGAGTCCAC
This sequence comes from Comamonadaceae bacterium, assembly GCA_947374505.1. Taxonomy (GTDB): domain Bacteria; phylum Pseudomonadota; class Gammaproteobacteria; order Burkholderiales; family Burkholderiaceae_C; genus Polaromonas. The sequence continues at coordinate 3,929 of CANCCE010000095.1, forward strand.
TTTGTATTGAGGCGACTGAATCACCACGTTGTAGACCACGCCATTTTTTGGATTCAGCCAGAAAGCCGGAGCGGTCTGGGAGCTGCCAGACAAGGCGATCAAGACGTTTTGGCCGACGTTGGTCGCACCCAGACCAAAATGTTGCAGCCGGGTTCTGTCCATCTTCAAATAAACCACCGGGCCATCGAGTCGTTGATGGACGTGCGCATCGACCGCACCGGGAATTTTCCGGATTGCTGCGGTCAACTCGGCGGCTCTTGCGGCATTGCCTTCTAAGTCACTGCCGGTGAACTGCACATCGATCGCCGCCGGCAAACCGAAGTTCAAAATTTGCGTGGAGATATCGGCCGGTTGGAAGAAAAATTCAACCGTCGGGAAACGCTTTGGCAACTCGGTGCGCAGCAGGGTGACAAAACCGTCAGTCGGCTGGTGCCCTTCCTTCAGGGACATCATGATCTCCGCGTCCATGGTGCCAATAGTGCCGGCATTGCTGTACGACAGATTGATACCGCTGTTGGGAAGACCCACGTTGTCGAGGATCGTTTCGAGCTGGTCGGAGGGCACCATTTCTCGGATGGCGGCTTCAACGGCATCGGCAATGCGCGCCGTTTCCTCAATCCGCGTACCCGTCGGCGCACGCATGTGCAGGCGCATTTGACCTGCATCGACGCTCGGGAAAAAGTCCCGTCCGAGTACCGGATAAAGCAGACACGACAAAAGGCAAAAACCGAGGAACAAAGAGATAAATCGCCCACGGTGGGAGAGCGCCGCCGACAAAGCCAGCGTGTAGGCCCGACGCACATGCTCAAACTTCGCGTCAAAGCTTTTGTAAACCCGCTGCAACAGGCCCGGGTTTTTGTCCGTCTTGGCTGCATCATGGACACCGCCCATCATCAACATGACCAAGGTCGGGACCAAGGTTCGCGACAGGATGTAAGACGCGATCATGGCAAACACAACCGCTTCAGCCAAAGGCACAAACAGAAAGCGCGCAACACCCGACAGGAAAAACATCGGCACGAAAACAATGCAAATACACAGGGTGGCGACGAAAGCGGCAGGTCCAATTTCGGCGGCACCGACTTCAATCGCCTCGTTCAATCCCTTGCCCAGATGCAAGTGGCGCTCGATGTTTTCAATCGTCACAATCGCTTGGTCAACCAAAATACCGACCGACAGCGCGAGCCCGCCCAGCGTCATCAGATTGAGGGTCTCCCCCATCGCAAACAGAACCAGAATAGAGGCCAAGATGGACAAGGGAATCGTCACCGCAATGATGACCGTGCTGCGCCAATTGCCCAGAAACAGCAGGACCATCAACGCGGTCAAGGCGGCGGCAATCAAGGCCTCCGTGATCACCCCCAAGACTGCCGCTTTGACAAACACCGACTGGTCAAACAAGGGCGTGACCTTGACGTCAGCCGGCAAGGACTGAGCCGCTTTAGGCAACAAGGCTTTGACGTTCGCAACGATGTCCAGCGTGGACGCGCCACCATTTTTCAAGACGGAGATGAGCACGCCACGCAGTCCGTCTTGACGGACCACATTTGTCTGCGGTTGAAATCCGTCTCGAACGTAGGCCACTTCACGCAGATAGGTGGTGGCGTTGTTCAAGGTTCTGACCGGCAAGTCGTTGAGTTCGCCCAACACATCCGGCGAGCCATTCATGCGAACGGCGTATTCGGTTTCACCCAACTTGACCGTGCCCGATGGCAGAATCAAATTTTGGGTGTTCACTGCATTCACCACGTCAGCCGGCGAGAGTCCCCGGGCCTGCAACGCCTGAATGTCGAGGTCGACGGAAATCACCCGGACTTTGCCGCCATACGGGAAAGGCGAAGCCACCCCGGGCACGGTGATGAGCTGCGGACGCAGGCCGTTGACGGCAACGTCAAACAACGCGTTTTCAGCCAGCGTCGGGCTAGACAACGCCAATTGCATCACCGGGATGCTGGAAGCTGAATACTTGATCACCAGCGGCGGCGTGATGCCAGGCGGTAGTTGGCGCACCTGCGTCTGCACAGACGCCACCACTTGGGCGATGGCCGTCTGAATATTGACACCTGGCTGGAAAAAAATCTTGATGACGCTGACGCCGTACAGTGAGTTCGATTCGATATGTTCGATATCGCTGACCACCGTCGTCAGGCCCCGCTCGGTCTGACCCGCCACGCGTTGGCCCATTTCTTGTGCGGGCAGTCCGTTGTAGTTCCAGATGACGCTGATCACCGGAATATTGATTTCCGGGAAAATATCCGTCGCCATTTTCATCAAGGCAAACGGGGTCGCCAAGACGATCAACATCGCCATCACAATGAATGTGTACGGACGCTTAAGCGCCAATTGAACCATCGACATGAAGAAGTTGCTCCGGGGGACTTGACTGGGCCTGACAACGAAAAACCTGGACTGAAAATTCAGCCCAAGGATTCACTCCGCAAAAAACACGCAATTCTTCTGCACTTTTCGCAATGGTTTTGCATGTTACCGAATGTAGAGCTTGGAATCGCTGGGGTTTCCACGTACGGCGCCTTGACTTTACAAATTGGCCCCGGTACTGCCGACGCTCAGGATCCGGCTAGAGAAGCTCACTATGTGGACCATTTTCTTTGCTGAATCTACCGGTGAATGCATCCTGTCAATATACTGAAAGTCGCCTGCCAGGACTCGTTTGAAGCCTTGGCAAAGTCTACAAAGCAGACGCGGAAACAAGCAAAATGACAACAGATCGAACAACGACTATTCAGAATGCGCCATGGTGGAAGGGCCCCAACCGGGTCATGCTGCTCAACCTGCGCGAAGGCGATGAGCCGATGGTCGATGCCAAGGCGCTGATAGAGGACGTCAAGCGCTATGGCGCCACCGCCTTCTGTATCAACGGCGGCGGCATCGTGGCCTTTTACCAGACCAACATCGCCGGGCACCGCCGAAGCGAGGCGCTCGGCACCCGGGACCTGCTCGCCGAGATCATTCCCGAGGCGCACCGACAGGGCCTGCACGTGCTGGCGCGCATCGACCCGAGTTGCGCACCGCGCGAGTTGGCACAGGAACATCCAGATTGGTTTGCCCGCGACCGCAATGGCGATTTCTTCGATGTCAGCGGCAACTACGTCACCTGCCCCAACGCCGGCTACTACCACGAGCGCATGGTCGAAATTGTCCAGGAGATCGTTCGAACTTACGATGCCGACGGGATCTGGAACAACCAAGGCAAGTTCGCAGCCTGGGACACGGACGTCTGCTACTGCCCCGCCTGCCAGGGTCTATTCCAGAAAGAGTCGGGGCACCCCATCCCGGACGTGGAGGACTGGGACAGTGCGGTCTGGCGCCAGTTCAACGAATGGCGCTACCGGTGCATTGCGTCTTGGGTCGCGCGGATGCACGGCGCCATCCATGAAGCCAAGGCGGAGGCGATTTTCATCTCGGCCATTCAGTTGGCAGAGTCGCTGGAAACCATACGTCCCGGCGGCTGGGACGTCGACTACTGGCTCGACCATCAGGATGTGATCGCCTTCGAGTGCCAGCGTCGTAACACGGCACCTTGGTGGCCTGGCATCCAGGCCAAATACCTGGCTGGCATCGCACCCGACAAGCCGCGCTGGATGACAGTGAGCTATTTCTATCCTTGGTGGCGTATGGCCGCAGCGCCCGAGGCAGAGAACCGGCCATGGATCGCGCAGCAGTTTGCTAACGGCGCGAACAGCTGGCTGCATATCAATGGCGGGCTGTCGAAGATTTTCGACAGGCGCGGCATCGCGCCCATGCAGGAGGTCTTTCAGCGCCTCAGCCGTTGGCAAGAGTACTTTCGAGATGCGCGATCAGATGCACAAGTGGCCGTGCTCTTCTCGCGCTACACGCAAGACAACTATGGTCGCAACGACCCCTACGGCCGCTACATGGATGCGGTGCGGGGTTACTACTGCGCTCTATTGGAGGCGCACATTCCCTTCGACGTTTTGTCAGATAAATTTATCGACGCCAAACGTCTGGCTCAATACCGCGTGCTGGTGCTGCCCAATACAGCCTGCTTGAGTGACGTCGCAGTGGCTGCCATCACGGCATTCGTGGCCGGTGGCGGCACAGTGGTGGGGACCTTTGAGGCAGGCCGCTACGACGAGACTGGCGCCCTGCGCGCCAATCCTCCCCTCGCCACCATGCTGGGAGGGAGTTACGGTGCAATCCGCAGCAAATTGCAGTCCTCATACGGCTACATCGCCCTGCCCGCCGACCGGCTGCTGGAAGGGCTTGGCGATACAGATGTCGTGCCGAACGACGGCGACCTGATCGAATTCACCCCTGGCCCAGGCAACGTGGTGCCGCTCACCCTGATTCCACCAGTCACGGCGCATTCGGGCGCGACCATCAGCATTCCCGAGTACAGCGCCGTCACCGCTGCCACGGACATTCCAGTGGCCTTGTACGGACGGCATGGACAAGGTCAGGTGGTGTTGTTCACCAACCGCATGGACGCCTTGTTCTACAAGTACGGCTTCGCCGACCTGGGGCGGGTGTTGGGTAATGCGGTGTTGATGGGTCTAGCCGATGCACGGAATTTGGTGGTGCAAGCGCCCGACTACGTCGATGTGACCAGCCAAGCCCAGCCTGGTCGGCGCATGGTGCACCTGATCAATTTCGCAGTGGGCAAACACATGAATACGGGTTGGCGTCATCCAGGCCGCAATCTGGTGCCGGTGTCGGACATCCAAGTTCGGCTCAGGCTGGAAGTGGGCCAGACACTGCGCGAAGTACGCACAGCCACCAACGAGGCCGTTCTAGTGCATCGACTCGAAGGTGCGCAGGGCTCGCAAGGTGGTGGTGGCAGATGGGTCCATGTCGCCGTGCCACAGCTGAACGACCATGAAATACTGATATTCGAATTTGCATAAGTATTTTAAAAAAACCAGGAGACAACGTCATGAGCATCAATCGCCGAACCACTCTCGTTTCCATCCTCTCTGGACTTGGGACCCTGCCAAGCTTAGCGAGTGCCCAATCCGCCACGACATCCGCGCAAGCATGGCCAACGCGGCCGATCAAGCTCATCGTGCCCCTCACCGCAGGCGGGCCGACCGATCTGCTTGCCCGTATCCTGTCGCAGCCGCTGAGTGAACGCCTGGGCCAGCCCATCATCATCGAAAACCGCCCCGGTGCGGGGGGCAACATTGGTGCCGATCTAGCAGCCAAGTCCGACCCTGACGGCTACACCCTGCTGCTCGGCACTTCTGGCCCGCTGGCGATCAACGCCAGCCTGTATGGCAACCTGCGCTTTGATCCCATCAAAGGTTTTGCGCCGGTCATCTTGGCGGCAACGGCACCCTTTGTGGTTACGGTCAACCCCACCATGGCAGCCAAGACGTTGCGGGAACTGCTGGCCTATGCAAAACAAAACCCAGGCAAACTCAACTTCGGAGCCGTGCCCGGTAGCGCCGCACACTTGGCGACAGAACTGTTCAAGAGCACAGCGGGGATCAACATCGTGCATGTGCCATACAAGGGCGCCGCACCCGCCACCAACGATCTGATTGCGGGCCAGATCGACATGAGTTTTGCCTCTACGCCAGGTGTGCTGCCGCAGATAAAAGCCGGCAAGTTGAGGGCCTTAGCCGTGACCAGCAGTGAGCG
>CANCCE010000096.1 GCA_947374505.1 Comamonadaceae bacterium
TGGACTGCCGCGCTCCGCTCGCAGTGACGGAATTACTCCGCTTGCAGCGACGGAATTGCTGTGCTTGGAGTGACTCGGCGTTGGCTCAGTTGACTGGGTTGCCTTTGATCGCCTCCTGCAATAGCGCCTGCAATTTAGACAACGCTGCATTGATCCCAGCATCGCTGCAACACTCCGCGACACGGGCCGCCTCACCCAACGCCAGATAGCCATATGAACCCGCTGCACCGGCGAGTCGGTGCAGTTCAGCACGTTGCGTTTCGCTGCCGCGTGCCGCCAATGCAATGGCTGACCAGCGCGCTGGCAAACCCTGAATAAAGTGGCGTTGTAAGGCCGCGAAACGCGATGGCACGCTGGCGCTTAGCACCGCAGCCTTAGCGTCATCGGGAACCACGGCCGTATTCCCAATAAGGTTGGAGATCTCGCGCCAGCGTCATCGGGTCAAAGGGCTTGACTATCAGTCCGGCAGCGCCGTGTAACAGGAGCGACTCAAGTTCAGTGGGCATCGCCTTGGCCGTCATAAAAACTACCGGGATATTTCGCATGACCGGCATTTTTCGCAACGCTTTCAAAACTTCCGGGCCACTGCGCCCAGGCATCATGACGTCGAGCAACACCAGGTCTGGCGCGAAGGCGGTGACGCTGGCCAAGGCCACACTGCCGTCAGCGCAGCACAGAACGTCGAGTTGGCCGACGGTGCTCAGACTGAGCTCAACCAACAGGCGGATGTCGGGATCGTCTTCGACACACATCACACGGTTGAGTTTTTTCATGAGGCAAGCGGGTTCAAGGCCGGCCGATGCACGAGCGGGAGCGTCACGCTGAAGGATGCGCCAACGCTTCGATGCGTAACCGCTGCATCGGCGGCGATTTCCCCGCCCATGCGCTCGACCAACAAGCGACTGATGTACAAACCCAGCCCGGTGTTGGCGTGCCCCCCGCGGTTGTCTCCTTCCGCTTTTGAGAACTGCTTGAACAGTTGGCTGTGAAAGCCAGCGGCAATGCCCGGGCCTCGGTCGATCACGCTGACGCGCAGTGCCGATGCTGTCTGCGCCAGCCTCAGCCGCACGACCTCGCCAGCCGGTGAGTGTTTGATGGCGTTTGACAGCAAGTTAGCCAAGACTTGCAAAAAACGATCGGTGTCCAGCTGGAGCTCTGTGTCGCCATGTTCGTCGATGCCTTCGGCTTCTAACTGCACGCTGAGACTGCTGGCATAGGCTTGACTGGCAACCAGCGCCTCTTGAAGCAGCGGCCCGACCGGCTGCATGCGTTGGTGCAAAACAAACTGGTCGCTCTGGATCTTGGTCAGGTCAAGGATGTCGTCGATCAGGCGCGACAAACGCTTGCCGTTGCGTTGCGCCACTGTGGCTAGTTGCATGGCCGCGGCTGGCAAACTGCCCGCCGCACCGCCAGCCAATAGACCCAATGCACCCAACACCGAAGTCAGCGGCGTGCGCAGTTCGTGGCTGACGGTAGCGAGGAATTCGTTCTGCATCAGTTCAACCGCGCGACGCTCTGCCAGGTCGCGCAACAGCAGCGTGTAACGGACAACACCCTTCTCGCGCCATTCCATGTGCCGGATGTCGACCTCAAGCGAGCGACCGTCAGTACAGAGAACAGTGCATTCACGTTGTGTCAGCAGTTCTGACAATGTCACACCAAGCCGGCTCAGAAAATCGTCGCCCCGCCAAGGGAATCCTTGGTCACTCGGGGGCCGCGGATCAAACAGCACGCGAGCAATGCTGTTCATGTCTTTAACGTGGCCGTTCACGTCCAGCGTGATGACTGCATCAGCGATGTTGTCAATGATGTCAAGTTGGCGCTGAGCTAAGCGCGCCAAACGCGATTGCAGCAACACCACGTCCGAGAAATACCGTAACTTGGCATCAAGCAAGGCGGCATTGACAGCTCGCGGTAGGCAGTCATCTGCACCACTTTGCAGGGCTTGCATAACACGCTCATCGTTGTGTGAAGACGAGATGATGATCACTTTCAGCAGGCGGTCTTCATTGAGGCGTCGCAAGCGGCGCGTGAGCTCAAAGCCATCAAGGTCTGGGTTCTGTAGGTCCAGCAGCACCAAGTCGGGTTCATGGTCTTTAACGTAGGCAATGGCTTCGCTACCACTTCGGGCTGTGTTCGCCTTGTGGCCGGAGGCCAGTGCCAGCGCGTGCAGCGTGGCAAGTGAATCAGCGCTGTCGGCCACCACCAACATGTCAAGCGGGAACGGAATAGTCATATTCATGGCAAATGTTACCCGAGTTTGCAATGTCGTAACAAACAGAAACTTTATCTAACTTGTAATCACGGCGTGAGTAACGCAAAGCAGCCTAGTTAGGGTGATTGAGGCGCAACTCATGGGTGGTATGCGAGGCGTGACCGAGACAACAGCAGAGCTGAACAGGCACTTACTCATATATCAACATCATTATTTGTTATTGATAAAAGGAAATACTTTCATGCTGAGCAACAAAAATATTGATTACAAAGTTAAGCGTCAAACGTCACGGCATTGGCGCAATCTTTTAGCCGCAACAGCGCGTGAGATTTCAAGCCAGGAGTCGAAAGATGAACTGCGATCAATGATGGTTCGTATCGGTTACAGATTCGCCAGTCAAACCAATATGCCTGAAGGCGAAACATTGGATGACTATGAGAAATTCATGTGCGCCGTTTGGGCAGATATGGACTGGGGTTGGGTTGAGTTACGCGACAGTGGTGACACCTTGCACATCACACACCACAGCTCAACCAATGGACGATTGACAAATGGCGCATTCAGTGACGCGTCTGATGACTGGGTTTCCAGTTTTCTAGAAGGTGTCTATCAGCAATGGATGAGCCGAATGGGTGCCGGCGAAAAACTGCGCATTAAACAGGCGAGTGAAGCTGATGAATTCGGAAGTATCGAATACTGCTTGAGCGTGTAATTTATAAATATTTTTATGAATTAAAAATAGGAGTTAAACATGGTCAATTCAACAGATATAAGCAAACTGTATAACCTGATGGATGAAGATCCAGGGAAATATAAAGAAATGATGAATAACGAGCATCAGGTAAGGCAGGCCATGAGAAATTGGCCATTGGTGCGAGCGATGGCATTGCCGTCTTTTGAGATACCACCGGTCTTGGTCGGTGAAAATTTTGATATGGGAACTACTGTCAAACAGATTGACAACCCGGTCAATGAGCAGATTATTAAAAATACTACACCGACAAAGGTCAATAAAAAACGTGTTGCCGTACACGCCGATACGATGGCTGATGCCACTTCATTCACTGCCGTCCCTTCCGCCTTTGACGTGGAGAACGAGATGCAAGTGTCGAAGCCTATCTCATCCATCCAAAAACTCAAATCTGTCGTTGCATCAGAAGTTATTGATACTGTCTCTGCCAGTAAGGCGTTGAATATTGTTGATCTATCAAAACGGAATGTTAGAGCAACAGTCAACCCCCCCACGCAAGACAAACCTTTCCGCGAAGGACGGAAGCTGGCAAGTTTGTTCAGTCGACTTGAAGAAGGCCATCGATCGGATGACAAAAACGTCAATATATTGAAGTTGCGTCGGTCATGAAAGTTATAGCTGTCGCATCAGGAAAAGGTGGCGTTGGCAAAACGACGCTTTGCGCCAACCTCAGCCGTGCCTTTAAAAGGCAAGGACACCCCGTCATTTCTGTAGACATGGATCCGCAAAACGGACTTGGACTGCATTTCGGCCTGCCCACAAATCATATCAATGGTATTTCACGGGCGACCTTGTCAAGTGACGATTGGCGGGGTGCGATGTGGCGCTCGGAGCAAGGAGACGTGATTTTCCCGTACGGCTTGATCAATGATCTAGATCGAACGCTCTTCGAAAGCAAACTAGCAGATGACCCTGAACACCTATTGGTAAAACTTAAATTACTAAAGTTACCTGAGGATAGCTACGTTTTCCTGGATACCCCGCCTGGTGCATCGATTTATCAGCAACAGGCATTTGCTGCCTGCAACGTAGTTGTGTTGACTTTATTGCCCGATGCAGCTTCATTTGCAACGGCATATAAATATATTAAAAAAATTGAAACTGAATGCCATATCAGACCAGATTTCAAAGGCCATATCGGTATCGTTAATCAGGTGGATCGTAGCCGACAGCTGAACAGTGACATGGCAGATCTTATGCGGAATGGACTTAATTTAACTAGGTTCTCGATCATTCATCAGGACCAATCGATAGTTGAAGCTGCAGCCTTCGGTCAAGCAGTGCTTGACTACGATGCTGAATGCAGGGGTAGCCGTGATATAGAAAGTGCAGCTACAACTCTTAAAGAATTAATGGCGGCAGCCAGGGTTGCCAATTGAAAAATCCAATTGACAATCATAGTTTAGTAGCAAGCTATTTGGCCTTTTACAAGAAATTTTCGGATAATCACCGAGTTATTTCAAAAGGAGTTAGGTTATCTTTATTGTTAGTTTTTTTGGCATGCTTTTCAGTGGTTATCACGATACCGTTAGAGCTGAATGAGCAGTTGGCATTAGGGATTATGTCTTTGGTGGTGACACTTGTTTTGAGGAAGATGTCTTGGGGTCGACTGGAGGTGATAGTCATGATCGCCATGTCGATTGCAGCCTCATTGCGTTATATGTATTGGCGACTGACTGAGACGGTTGGCTTTGACACCATGGTAGATGCCTTTTTTGGATGGGGATTGGTTTTTGCAGAACTCTATACTCTGTGCATATTGCTACTAGGTTATATACAAACTGCATTTCCACTTGAGCGCAAGGTGGCGGTCTTGCCTGATAACGTAGATAAATGGCCAACTGTCGATATATTCATACCAACGTATAACGAGCCACTCAGTATTGTCCAGACGACTGTATTTGCAGCCCAAGGCTTAGATTGGCCAGCCGATAAATTTAAAATATATCTTCTGGATGATGGCCGCCGGCCAGAATTTAAAGCATTTTGTGAAGCCGCCGGTGTCGAATATTTATCGCGTGAAAATAATCTTCATTACAAAGCCGGAAATCTAAACTCTGCGTTGATGAAAACATCTAGCGAGTTTGTGGCCATTTTTGATTGCGACCACATACCGACACGTTCATTCCTACAAATTTCGATGGGTTCGTTTTTGCGTGACGCCAAGTTGGCTATGCTGCAAACACCGCACTTTTTCTATTCGCCTGATCCGTTCGAGCGCAACCTCAATACATTTCGAAAAATCCCCAACGAAGGGGACTTGTTTTACGGTCTGGTGCAAGACGGTAACGACCTTTGGAATGCCTCATTTTTTTGCGGCTCTTGTGCCGTGATACGTCGCGAACCGCTGATGGAGGTGGGTGGCATTGCCATTGAAACCGTCACCGAAGATGCCCACACCGCCCTGAAGTTGAGTCGCCTTGGCTACAACACCGCTTATTTGGGTATTCCCGTGTCGGCTGGCTTGGCCACTGAAAGTTTGTCGGGTCACATCAACCAGCGGATTCGCTGGGCACGCGGCATGGCGCAGATTTTCCGCGTCGACAACCCCCTCCTGGGTCGTGGTTTGAGTCTTGGCCAACGCTTGTGCTACCTCAATGCCATGCTGCATTTCTTCTATGGCTTACCGCGGTTGGTGTTTTTGACCGCACCCATGGCTTTCTTGTTTTTTAACGCGGAAGTGTTTCACGCCAGCGCCCTGATGGTGCTGGTCTATGCCTTGCCACACATTTTTTTATCGAACATCACGAATTCAAAAATACAAAAGAAGTTCCGACATTCATTCTGGAATGAAGTCTATGAAACCGTTTTGTCCTGGTATCTCGTCGCCCCTGTTGTTCGTGCTGTGGTGACTCCAAAATCAGGGGTATTCAATGTGACCGCCAAAGGTGGTTTTGTCGGCGAAGATTTTTATGACTGGAAAATTGCCAGACCCTATGTCATTTTGATGGTGCTCAATGTGTTGGGCTTGCTGGCAGGCGGGGTCCTGTTAATCCAGGGCGAGGTCAGCACCACCACCACACTCATCAACGTGGCTTGGGTGCTTTACAACATCGTCATCCTCGGTGCCAGCATTGGGGTCGCCTACGAGAAGAGCCACGAATGGGCGACGCCCAAAGTGAGTGCGGTCATTCCAGCCACCCTGGTCTTTGCCAACGGTAAATCTTGGGCCTGTGAAACACATTCCTTTTCGACCAAAAGCGTCGGCCTGACCTTGCCCCGCGCGCGGGAAATGGCGATCGGCACCGAGGTCAAGTTGGCGCTTTTTCGAGGGTCGTCCGAGTTTATTTTCCCGGCCACGGTGGTCAGCTCAGGCAACACCATCGAGTTAGAAATTGAACAACTGACGCTAGAGCAAGAGCGGCAGCTCACCCAAATGACTTTTTCACGCGCAGACAACTGGGCCACCACTTGGGGGCGCGGCCCTGAAGACCAATTATTGAAGTCATTGAAAGCGATTTTTGTTCATGGATTGCTGAACGTGGTGCCTTTGTTTTTCATCGCGTCTCATGTCTACGCCCGAAAAGTTCCGCGTCGCTTGATCGGTCAGCTGAAGGCTGTGACCCACAAAGCACCCAGCTTGTTTCACATTCCACAGTTTAATTTTTTGAGAAAAAAATGATCAAAAAACTTACCTTTACGTTTTCTCTGCTGGTGGCACTCCCGCTGCAGTTACACGCCGGAAACGCACCCCAAAAATCAGTGGCTATTCCCATAGCGGCTGCGGTTAAAACCTCGGAGAAATCTAGCCATCAGCTGACGTTAAAGCAGTTGGGGGCTAGATTTCCAATCGCTTTGCGTGGTGTCGATGGTCGCGATGGCGTGAGCTTCAACGTACGCGCTGACGAGGTGGTGACGCAGGCCCGTTTAAAGCTCTTATTTTCGTATTCTCCGGCGATGTTGACGGATGTTTCACACATCAATGTACTGGTCAATGGCGAAGTCGCCGCCAGTCTCGAGCTGCCCAAGCAGACGTTGCCAGCCACGCTGGAGCGGGTGGTTGATTTACCGCCGCGATTCATCACGGAATACAACAAAATTGACTTCCAGCTGATCGGCCACTACACAGACAAATGTGAAGATCCGTCGCACTCAAGTCTGTGGGCCAATATCAGCAACTTGAGTACGCTGGAGGTGACGTCTCAGCCGGTCACCTTGACCAGCGACTTGAGAATGTTGCCGCGCCCTTTCATGGATCCGCGTGACGCACGTCAGTTGCAACTGCCGATGGTCTTTGTCGGTCCTGTCGACAACGAGATGCTAGGCGCTGCGGGCACTGTTTCGTCTTGGTTCGGTGCATTTGCCGGTCATCGGGGAGCGAGTTTTCCGGCATCGTTGAACACCCTTCCCGGCAAAGGCCATGCCGTTGTTTTCATGACTGACAAGCAGGCATTGCCCGGTTTATCTTTGCCTGCTGTTTCAGGTCCGATGATTGCAATGCTCAGCAACCCCCATGATCCGGACGGCAAGCTGTTGCTGATCATGGGGCGTGACAGCCAAGAGCTGCGCATCGCTGCCACGGCATTGACCATAGGCACCACGGCACTAGAAGGCAGCAGCATGGCGATCACGTCACTCATCAAGACGGCAGGGCGTCAGCCATACGACGCCCCCAATTGGCTGGCCAGCCATCGTCCTGTCAGATTTTCTGAACTGAGCAATTCAGCGGCCATGAATGTATCGGGCCACAACCCCGGTGCGATTCGTTTGAACATGCGTTTGCCGCCTGACTTGTTTCGTTGGAACGACCCAGGTATTCCCGTTTCTCTTAAATACCGCTACACGCCGCAACCCTCAAAATCTGAAAATTCCTCGCTGCTGGTGAACTTCAATGAGCAGTTGGTGAGAAGCGTGCCTTTGTTGCCGGTCGACAGGTTGTCCAGTCTGCTGCCCATGCTGCCGATGCTGACCGAGCTGCTGCCGGACAAAACTTTGTCAATGGCAACCCGGTTGAACGTGCCAATGTACATGGTCGGGCATCAGTCGCAATTACAGCTCAACTTCAAGTACGACTACAGCAAAGAAGGTGAATGCCGCGACATCATTGTTGACAACATGCGGGGTGCGATCGAGCCGGATTCCTGGATCGATATTTCGGCTTATCCGCATTACCTGGCAATGCCGAATTTAGGGGTTTTCAGCGGCAGTGGATTTCCCTTCACACGGCTGGCTGACTTGTCAGAAACAGCCGTGATTTTGCCGGATGCGCCCATTCAGCAAGAGTACACAACCTACCTTGGTGTGATGGGCCGGCTGGGTGCTTCAACCGGCTATCCGGCTACCGCCGTGAGCGTCGCCCGGGCTGCGGAAGTTGGCAACTTTGCCAATAAGGATTTGCTGTTGATCGCTTCGGGAGACAACCAACCCTTGCTGAAAACTTGGCACCCGGCCATGACTGTTCATTCAAGTACCCAGCCCAGCTGGAAGCTCTTTGGCATGGATTTGAACCCATTCAACTGGGCATTGACCTCCGCATTCGCAGCGCCCATATCGGCGATGACGGCACTTTTTGAGGGCACTGCGCCTCGTGCGGTGATGCTCGGTTTTGAGTCTCCGCTGGCCCGTGGACGCAGTGCGGTGTTGCTTTGGGGCGCGCAGCCTGATGATTTGAGCGAGGCCTTATTGGCCATGTCGGGCGGCGATGGGTTTGTCAGTCAAATCAAGGGTGCTGTGTCGGTGATTCGCGGCAAGTCGATTGACACGCTAGAGGCCAATTCGGTGTATTACGTTGGCAGCTTGCCATGGCTCACACAGATCCGTTGGCGCTTGTCTGAGAATTTTCCGCTGTTTTTAGCGCTCAGTTTGGCCAGTGCCTTGCTGTTAGCCGCCATGGCCTATGTCGCCCTGAAGCACTTGGCCAAAAGGCGTTTGGTATGAAGCTGGCCGAACCTGGGCACAAGGTGCTGTGCGCGCTGGCCCTGGCGCTGGCGGGTGTGTTGGCCAGCGCCAACACGCAGCCCGCCGCGTGCGCCGCGCAGGGCTGGCCTCAATGGCAAGACTTTCGCCAGCACTTCATCAGTGCCGATGGGCGCGTGTTGGCTGCCAACGATGCCGCACGCGGCAGCTATTCCGAAGGCCAGTCTTACGCCATGTTTTTTGCGCTGGTGGCCAATGACCGCGAAGCCTTCGAGCGGATCTGGCGCTGGACGCAGCAGAACCTGATGGTCAACGGCGCAGATGGCTTACCCGCTTGGTCTTGGGGTCAGGCTGCCGACGGCCAATGGCGCGTGTTGGATGCCAATGCAGCGGCTGATGCCGATATGTGGTTTGCCTACGCCTTGCTGGAAGCCGGACGACTGTGGCAGCGCGAAGATTTCCAGCGGGACGGCAGGCGCTTGCTGCAAGCCATCACACAGTTGGAAGTGGTTGCTTTGCCGGCACTGGGACCGATGGTCTTGCCGGGCCCCTTTGGCTTTGTGCAGACCGATGGCAGCTGGCGCTTGAACGCCAGTTACCTGCCACTGCCGCTGTTGCGCCGTTTTGAACTGGAGGTGCCGCAAGGCCCCTGGGCTGCTGTCGCCACCAACACGCTGAAGTTGACCTCTGC
>CANCCE010000097.1 GCA_947374505.1 Comamonadaceae bacterium
GTCTTGGGTTGCGCCATGGCGGTCAGCCACCAACCCTGTGTCAGCCAGTGTGCGGAGATGCACAAAATCAACTGGGGCATCGGCCAGTCAGCGTCAAAACGCTGGCCCAGCACTTGCCAACTGCGCCGGTACTCG
Organism: Comamonadaceae bacterium; assembly: GCA_947374505.1. Classification (GTDB taxonomy): domain Bacteria; phylum Pseudomonadota; class Gammaproteobacteria; order Burkholderiales; family Burkholderiaceae_C; genus Polaromonas. The sequence goes on from CANCCE010000097.1 coordinate 136, forward strand.
TTGTCAGTCACGACATTCATCGGGCTGCCATGGCCGATGAACAAAACGGGCAAAGTATCAGATTGTTTCAATTTTTCGAACTGAAGCGTCGACAGACTGCTGGAGCTGGTGGCCATATCACTTTTGTCTTTCATAGATCTTGAATTTCTGCTGCTGGCACATAAGTTTGTGTCGTGTCGTGTGAAAGTGTCCTTGCGAAGCCTTCGCCAAGTTGACAACGATAACCTTCGGACGCACTGTATTAGTGTTTGCTCTCCTAATCAACAAGCTCTGCTACTGGTATATTGCACTGCAACATTATCTGACGTCACACCAAAAAGGACTTCGCCATGCTTTATCAAGTCTATGAAACGCAACGCACAATGATGGAGCCTTTCGTCGACTTTGCGCAGGCTGCCGCTAAGCTTTACAGCAACCCTTTGACCCCTGTCGGTCAAAATCCTTTTTCGCAGCGTGTTGCGGCTGGTTACAGCCTGATTTACCGTCTTGGCAAAGATTACGAAAAACCAAGTTTTGACCTGACCACGGTTGACGTCGATGGCACCAGTGTGGCGATTCATGAGCGCATTGAGCTGGACAAGCCCTTTTGCGAGCTGCGCCGCTTCAAGCGTTTCACAGACGACCCCGCCACGCTGACACGCCTGAAAGGGCAACCGGTGGTCTTGATTGTGGCCCCGCTGTCGGGCCATTACGCTACGCTGCTGCGTGACACCGTCAAAACCATGCTGAAAGACCACAAGGTCTATATCACCGACTGGAAAAACGCCCGTACGGTGCCACTGTCTGAAGGTCGCTTCAACTTGGACGACTACGTCAACTACGTGCAGGAGTTCATTCGCCACCTGCAGGGTGCATACGGTAATTGCCACGTCATCAGCGTTTGCCAGCCAACCGTGCCCGTGCTCGCCGCGATTTCTCTGATGGCCTCCCGCGGCGAAACCACGCCATTGAGCATGACCATGATGGGCGGCCCGATCGATGCCCGCAAGTCGCCCACCGCGGTCAACAACCTGGCCATGAACAAAAGCTACAGCTGGTTTGAAAACAACGTGATCTTCCGTGTGCCAAGCAATTTTGCAGGCGCGGGCCGACGTGTTTACCCTGGCTTTTTGCAGCACACAGGTTTTGTAGCGATGAATCCGGATCGTCACGCCAGCAGCCATTACGACTACTTCAAAGACTTGCTCAAAGGTGATGACGCCAGCGTTGAAGCGCACCGCAAGTTTTATGACGAATACAACGCCGTACTCGATATGGATGCCGACTACTACCTCGACACCATCAAGACCGTGTTTCAGGAGTTCAAATTGGTCAACGGCACGTGGGACGTTTGCAACGAACAAGGTGTCCCTGAACGCGTGCGCCCGCAAGACATCACCACCACAGCTCAGTTCACCGTCGAGGGCGAATTAGATGACATCTCAGGCTCGGGACAAACCAAAGCCGCCCATGGTCTGTGCGCAGGGATTCCGAAAGCCAACCAACAACACCTTGAAGTCAAAGGGGCTGGCCATTACGGTATTTTCAGCGGTCGCCGCTGGCGCGAAACCACCTACCCAGCGGTGAAGAGCTTCATTCTTGCCCACAATCAACAGCCGAAGAAGTCAAGCCCGACCACATCAACAAAACCAGTCGCCAGCTCGCCAGCAAAACGTAAAGCACCAGCAGTCTCGATGGCCGCGGCAAAAACCCGTCCGGCAACAGCCGTCAAAAAAACCTCGGCCCGCAAATAAAAGACTTGCCAACTTGGTCGGGTTTAACTTTGTGAGTTTGTCCGAACGCATCAACGCCCTGCTGCCGCAAACCCAGTGCACGCGCTGTGGTTATCCAGACTGCGCGGCCTATGCAGACGCTATAGCCACAGATGAAGCCGCCATCAATCGCTGCCCGCCGGGTGGCGCTGAAGGCATCCTTCGTTTGGCGGCACTGACCGGCCAGCCTGTGACGGCGCTGGACATAGAGCATGGCCATGAGGGCCCGCGCCATGTGGCGGTGATTGACGAAGCCTGGTGCATTGGCTGCACCTTGTGTCTGCCGGTCTGCCCGACGGATGCCATCTTCGGCAGCAACAAACTCATGCACAGCGTGATTGAAAAACACTGCACCGGCTGCGAGCTGTGCATCCCAGTCTGCCCGGTGGATTGCATCAGCCTCGTCAATGTGACAGAACTTGAAACCGGCTGGAAGGCTTGGTCGCCCATCCAGGCAGAGGACGCGCGCGGCCGCTACGCGCTTCACCAGGCTAGGCAAGCCCGTGAAACCGTGGTGCAAGCCGATCGGCTGGAGAAAAAAGCAGAAGCGGCGTTGGCTGATGTCGCCGCCCATTCAAAGCACACCGACAGCGCCGTGCTGGACGCCAAACGCGCCGTGATTGAATCCGCCCTGGCGCGGGCCAGAGCCCGGCGCAACGCAGGCGACTGAACGATTAAACCGCAGGCAATTCAGTCAGGCCCAACACCACCGGCTCAAAAGCGTGCAAGGAAGGCGCACCACCAGTGTGGATGAACAGCACTTTTTCGTCCGGTTTGAAGTGGCCTTGGCGGGCCAGACCAATCAGTCCAGCCATGATTTTTCCGGTGTACACCGGGTCCAGCAAAATCGCTTCGGTTCGGGCCAGCATTTGTACGGCTTCGACCATCGCCGCATTCGGCACGGAGTATTTAGGCCGCCACCAATCGCCAAAACTCAACACCGCCTCGCGCGGAATGGTCATGTTCAGCCCGAGCAAATCAGCCACAGCCTGGGCTTCTTTGTGCACCAATGGGTCTTGATCCACTGGGTCTCGGCTGACGCCAATACCGATGATCGGAATTTGGATGTTATTGCCAAGAAAGCCGGCCAACAAACCGCCATGCGTGCCAGAACTGCCAGAGCCCACCACGACTTTGTCGATCTGCACGCCTTGCTCAAAAAACTGCTGCTGTAACTCTTGCGCACAAGCCACATAACCCAAGCCGCCCACCGCGTTGGAGCCTCCTCCTGGCACGATATACCCCTTGCGCCCCACAGTTGCCAGTTCGGCTGCCACTTGCTGCATGGCCACCAACATGTTGGTGCCGGCGGGCACCACCGTGATGGACTCCACGCCCATCAACCTGAACAGAAAATTATTGCCGCTGGCGTCTGCGTTGTAGCTGTCAGGGACGCGCTCTTCGATGACGAAGCGGCACTTCATGTTTTCTTTGATGGCCGAGGACAAGGTGGCACGGCAATGATTCGATTGCGGCGCACCGCAAGTGATCAAGGTGTCAGCTCCCTGCGCCAAGGCATCAGCGGCCAGAAATTCAAGTTTGCGCGTCTTGTTACCGCCAGGCGTCAGGCCCAGCATGTCATCGCGCTTGATCCAGATTTGTGGGCCTAGGCCTTCAGGGCAAAGCTCAGACAAGGCGCGTGTGAAATTCGGCAGAAACTCAAGCGGCGTGGGACCCACCGTATAACGGCGGCGGGGGAAGCGGGACAAATCCATGTGAACTCCAGATGTAATTTCAATTGACATCCGCGGCCATCGCCGCAAAAGCCTTCACCACCTCAGGTGGTGCCTGCACCAACTCTACCAGCACACCTTCACCCGCGATCGGAAATTCTTCATTCGCCTTGGGGTGCAAAAAACAGATGTCAAAACCAGCTGCACCCTTACGGATCCCCCCGGGTGCAAAGCGCACGCCTTGCGCGGTGAGCCAGGTCACCGCTTGAGGCAAGTTGTCAATCCACAGCCCCACATGATTCAGCGGCGTGGTGTGAACAGCTGGTTTTTTATCGGGGTCCATCGGCTGCATCAGATCAACCTCGACTTTGAACGGACCAACACCCATGGCGCAAATATCTTCATCGACATTCTCCCGTTCGCTGACGAAACTCCCCGTCACTTCGAGCCCGAGCATGTCTACCCAGAGAGTGCGCAGGCGGCCTTTGCTTGGGCCACCGATGGCGATTTGCTGGATACCCAGCACTTTGAATGGACGGGTCATGCTCACTCCTCTACTTGATTAAATGAATTCAACAATTGGTTGATCCACAGTGAGCGATTCACCTTTGGTGGCCAGCACTTTGCCGACCACACCGTCCGCAATCGCAAACAGCACGTTTTCCATCTTCATCGCTTCAATCACGGCGATGCGCTCACCGGCTTGCACTTTTTGACCAACAGTCACCGCCACATCGACCAGTAAGCCGGGCATGGGTGACAGCACGTAGCGACTCATGTCCGGTGACGCCTTGAAGGGCATCATCTTGTAGAGTTCAGCAGCGCGTGGGGACAGCACCAGCGCATCCAGCCGTGTGCCGTTGTGGATCAAGCGCACGGCCAGTGGGTTCTTACCGACACCTCGCTCGACTTGCGCAGAGAAATCAGTGCCATTGACCGTGCCGCGAATGCGTGCGCCGCCCAGATGCCAGCTGCTGCAAATGTCGTAAGTCTTGCCACCGGTCTCGACCGCACTCGAGCCGGACACCGCCCGATAGTCAAGCACCCGCGCTGGCTGCGCTGTGTTGTGACCCGCAGCGCCCATGCCGATAACCACAAAATCTTCACTCACGGTGAGGCCGTGGCCCGGCATTTGACCGCTGATACCCGCCGCCCGGCCCAACAGCCGCCGATTGACATAAGCCGCCAAGGCGACCAGAAAGTCCGGGTCGTCGTGCGGCACGTCTTCAGCGCGAAAGCCCTGGCCGTAGTTCTCTGCGATGAAGCCGGTGTTGAAGTCTCCGGCGACAAATTTCGGGTGCGCCAGCAAGGCGGCCTGAAACGGAATGTTGCTACTGATGCCCCGGATCACAAACGAGTTCAGCGCCTCGCGCATTTTGGCGATGGCATCGAAACGGTCTTTACCGTGAACGATGAGCTTGGCGATCATCGAGTCGTAATGCATCGGAATTTCGCCGCCATCCTGCACCCCGGTGTCCACGCGCACACCTTGCAACTGCGACATGTCAGCCGCAAACATGGTTTGGGTAGGCGGCTGAAAACGCACCAGCCGGCCGGTGCTGGGCAGAAAGTTCCGGAAAGGATCTTCGGCGTTGATACGGCACTCCATCGCCCAACCATCGCGCTTGACCTCGGCTTGCGTTAATGGCAACTTCTCGCCAGCCGCCACACGAATCATCAGTTCAACCAAATCAAGGCCGGTGATGCATTCGGTCACCGGGTGCTCGACCTGCAAGCGGGTGTTCATTTCCAGAAAATAAAAGCTCTGGTCTTTGCCAACGACAAACTCCACCGTGCCGGCGCTCTGGTACTTTACGGCTTGTGCCAGCAGCACGGCTTGCTCACCCATGGCTTTACGTGTGGCTTCGCTGATGAAGGGACTTGGTGCCTCTTCAATCACTTTCTGGTGGCGGCGCTGAATCGAACACTCACGCTCGTTCAGGTAAATCACATTGCCGTGACTGTCGCCGATCAACTGGATTTCAATGTGGCGCGGCTCTTCAACGAATTTTTCAATGAAGACGCGGTCATCACCAAAGCTGTTTTTAGCCTCGTTACGGCAACTGGTGAAGCCTTCAAAAGCTTCCTTGTCGTTGAAGGCGACACGCAAGCCTTTGCCACCACCACCAGCGCTGGCTTTGATCATCACCGGATAACCAATGCCCTTGGCTATCTCAACTGCTTTTTCGGGAGTTTCGATCGCGTCGTTGACCCCGGGGATGCAATTGACACCGGCCGCACCGGCCAGTTTTTTGGACTCAATTTTGTCGCCCATGGCGGCAATCGAGTAATGCTTGGGGCCAATGAAGACCAAGCCTTCTTCTTCAACGCGCTTGGCAAAGCCAGCGTTTTCACTTAGAAAACCGTAGCCCGGGTGCACGGCTTCGGCACCGGTTTGTTTGCAGGCAGCAATGATTTTTTCAGCCTGTAAATAACTGTCACGGCTGGGCGCAGGGCCAATGTTGACGGCTTCGTCAGCCAGCTCAACGTGGCGCGCATCTTTGTCGGCGTCGGAGTAAATCGCCACCGTTTTGATGCCCATCTTGCGGGCGGTGAGGATGACGCGGCAGGCGATTTCGCCACGGTTGGCGATCAGGATTTTTTTGAACATGGCGTTGCTTTCGATCAATATTTATTTGGCGCACACGGTGTTGACGGCTGCGCGTTCCGCCTTGGGCGCGGTTCTTCGCTCCGCCTTGAGCGCGGTGTATCTACCTTCGCTCATGTCCCCCGGCCTGCGGCCTCCTCCTTGACTTCGCTGCGGCAGACACACCACGCTCAAGGCTACGAAGGTGGTTGTGCACAGATCCCCTGAACCCAGCACAGCTAGGACTGGGGTGTCCGGGGTTTTCGCGCAGGTAAAAGAGGAGGCCGAAGGCCGGGGGACACGGAGCAAAAACCCCGGGCACCCCAATCCGGAGCGAGAAGCTCGAGTGTGAAATCCAAAGTTCTTCATGACGACCATTACAGCGGAATGTTGCCGTGTTTGCGCCACGGGTTTTCGAGCTTCTTGTCTTTCAGCATCACCAAGCTGCGGCAAATGCGCTTGCGCGTCTCGTGCGGCAAGATGATGTCGTCAATGAAGCCGCGGCTGCCCGCTACAAACGGATTCGCAAAGCGGGCTTTGTACTCGGCCTCTTTAGCGGCCAGCTTGACCGGGTCACCCTTGTCTTCACGGAAAATAATTTCAACCGCGCCCTTGGCACCCATGACCGCAATCTCTGCATTCGGCCAGGCAAAGTTGACGTCGCCGCGCAAATGCTTAGAGGCCATCACGTCATACGCGCCGCCGTAGGCCTTGCGCGTGATGACTGTGATTTTGGGCACCGTGCACTCTGCATACGCGTAGAGTAATTTCGCGCCGTGCTTGATGATGCCGCCGAACTCCTGAGAAGTGCCGGGCATGAACCCTGGCACGTCGACAAAAGTGATCACCGGAATATTGAAGGCATCGCAAAAGCGCACAAAGCGCGCCGCCTTGATCGAGCTCTTGATGTCCAAGCAACCCGCCAGCACCAGCGGTTGGTTCGCCACGATGCCAACGCTTTGGCCTTCCATGCGCGCAAAACCAATGATGATGTTCTTGGCGTACTCCGGCTGAATCTCGAAAAAGTCACCGTCGTCAACCGTTTTGACGATGAGTTCTTTCATGTCGTAAGGCTTGTTGGCGTTCTCTGGCACCAGCGTGTCCAGGCTCAGGTCCATGCGGTTGGCTGGGTCTGCGCTTGGGCGGACCGGGGCTTTTTCACGGTTGTTCAGCGGCAGGTAGTTGTAGAGTCGGCGCAGCATCAACAGCGCTTCGACGTCGCTGTCAAAAGCCAAGTCGGCCACACCGCTCTTGGTGGTGTGCGTGATGGCACCGCCCAGTTCTTCTGCCGTGACTTCCTCGTGGGTCACGGTTTTCACCACCTCGGGGCCGGTCACAAACATGTAGGAGCTGTCTTTGACCATGAAGATGAAATCGGTCATGGCCGGTGAATAAACCGCGCCACCCGCCGAAGGGCCCATGATCATGCTGATTTGAGGAATCACGCCGCTGGCCATCACGTTGCGCTGAAAGACATCGGCATAGCCGCCGAGTGAGGCGACGCCTTCCTGGATACGCGCGCCACCTGAGTCATTCAAACCGATCACCGGTGCGCCAACCTTCATGGCTTGGTCCATGACTTTGCAAATTTTCTCTGCATGCGCTTCAGACAGCGCACCACCGAAGACCGTGAAGTCTTGGCTGAAGACAAACACCAAGCGGCCATTGATCATGCCGTAGCCGGTGACCACGCCGTCGCCTGGAATCTTGTTTTCTTGCATGCCGAAGTCGTTGCAGCGGTGCTCAACGAACATGTCCCACTCTTCGAAGGTGCCTTCGTCGAGCAACAGTTCCAGCCGCTCACGGGCCGTTAACTTGCCCTTGCCGTGCTGCGCGTCGATCCGCTTTTGACCGCCGCCGAGCCGGGCTGCAGCGCGTTTTTGTTCGAGTTGTTCGAGGATGTCCTGCATGAATTGCTTTCTTTATTGAATGGATTTTGACGCTTGATCCAAATGCGCTGCCAACAGCGTGCGGGCTGCAATTGAGGCGGGAATGTCGCCGCTGACGACCTCGGCCATCAGCACCGGCAGCAGCGCACTGACAGCCGGATTTTGCTTAAAAGCCTGCTTCAGTCCGGCATCAATGCGCTCCCACATCCACGCCAGCGACTGCTGCTGGCGCCGGCTGGCGAATTTTCCGTTGGCGGTTTGACGGGCCCGAAACTCAAGCACTTCTGTCCAAAAAAGTACCACGCCCTCGCCTTTCAAGGCACTCAGCAGCATGGCTTTGGGGTGCCAATTGGTTTCCAGATAGCCGCTGAACATACCCAACAACTGCATGGCCGAGGTGATTTGAAGCTGCGCGCGCTGCGCTGCAATAGCGTCGATGTCGGCCTTGTTGATAACGACCAGGTCCGCCAATTCCATCACGCCTTTTTTAATGGCTTGCAAATCGTCGCCGGCATTCGGCAGCTGCATCAGCACAAACATGTCGGTCATGTTGGAGACCGCTGTTTCGCTCTGGCCGACACCAACGGTTTCGACAATCACCACGTCGTAACCGGCGGCTTCGCAGACCAACATGGCTTCGCGGGTTTTTTCGGCGACACCGCCCAAGGTTCCGCTGGAAGGGCTGGGCCGGATGTAGGCTTTTTCATGAACAGACAGCTGTTCCATGCGCGTTTTGTCGCCCAGAATAGAGCCGCCCGAAACGGTGCTGGACGGGTCGATCGTCAACACCGCCACCCGATGACCTTGCGCGATGAGGTGCAAGCCCAAGACTTCAATGAAGGTTGACTTGCCCACGCCCGGCACACCGCTGATGCCCAAGCGGAACGATTTCCCGGTGTGCGGTAACAAGCTCGTGAGCAAGGCATCGGCATCAAGACGATGATCGGCCCGCGTCGATTCCAGCAGCGTGATGGCTTTGGCGATAGCGCGGCGTTGCACGACGGCATCGCCTTGCAGAATCGACGCCAACAAAGCGGGCGAGCTCACTTCAGGCAGGCCTTGATCTGCTCCAGCACATCTTTGGCACTGGCAGGAATCGGCGTGCCGGGACCGTAAATGCCTTTGACGCCAGCCTCGTAGAGCATCTCGTAATCTTGCCGCGGAATCACACCACCGACAAACACAATGATGTCGTCAGCGCCCTGCTTTTTGAGTTCGGCGATGATCGCCGGCACCAGTGTTTTGTGACCTGCGGCCAGCGTCGAGACACCGACCGCATGCACATCGTTTTCAATCGCTTGGCGAGCGCATTCTTCGGGCGTCTGAAACAGCGGCCCCATGTCGACGTCAAAACCCAAGTCGGCAAAAGCCGTGGCCACCACCTTGGCCCCGCGGTCATGGCCGTCTTGCCCGAGCTTGGAAATCATCACGCGGGGGCGACGGCCCTCGGCTTCAGCAAACGCGTTGATTTCAG
>CANCCE010000098.1 GCA_947374505.1 Comamonadaceae bacterium
GTCGTGACTGACAACGAGTACCGGCGCAGTTGGCAAGTGCTGGGCCAGCGTTTTGACGCTGACTGGCCGATGCCCCAGTTGATTTTGTGCATCTCCGCACACTGGCTGACACAGGGTTGGTGGCTGACCGCCATGGCGCAACCCAAGACAATTCATGATTTCGGTGGTTTTCCGCAGGAACTGTTTGACCAGCAGTACCCCGCGCCGGGAGCACCCGAAGCGGCAGCTGAGATCAGCCGGGCGGTGCGCCAACGCATGTCTTTGCCTTTGGGCCTAGACATGAGCTGGGGGCTTGACCATGGTGCGTGGTCGGTCCTCAAGCCAATGTTCCCCAATGCCGATGTGCCTGTGGTGCAGCTCAGCATGGACTACAGCCGTGCGCCCAGCGAGCACTATGCGTTGGCGCGTCAACTCAAGGCCTTGCGTCGGCGCGGCGTGCTGATTGTGGCCAGCGGCAACGTGGTGCACAACCTGCAACAGGCGCAGCGCGGTGCAGCGTCCAGCCAAGCCTATGACTGGGCCTTGGAGTTTGACCAAACCATCGGTGGCTATGTGCAGCAAGGCCAACTGGATGCCCTACAGAATTTCCAGAAACTCGGCAGTTTGGCGACGATGGCTCACCCGACGTACGAGCACTTGTTACCCTTGCTGTACGCAGCGGGCGCGGTGGATGCAGGCGAGCCGATGAAGTTTTTCAACACCAATTTTCAGCTGGCGTCGATCTCCATGCGCTCGATGATTTGGGGTGGGGCTTGATTTCTCAAGCCTCAGTCCGTGTGCTTAGATGACCTTGGCGATCGACGCGCAAACGTAGTCGATGTTTTTGGTGTTTAACGCAGCGACGCACATGCGACCGGTGTCGGTGCCGTACACAGCGAACTCATTGCGCAGGCGCACCATTTGGTCTTTGGTCAGGCCTGAGTAGCTGAACATGCCGATTTGGCTGGTGATGAAACTCATGTCTTGCTTGACGCCAGCGGCCTTGAGTTTTTCAACCAGCAGCGTGCGCATTTCTTTGATGCGCTCACGCATGACGGCCAGTTCCTGCTCCCACTGGGCGCGCAAGGCAGGGGTGCCCAGCACAGCCGCGACCACCGCACCACCGTGAATCGGCGGGTTGCTGTAATTGGTGCGAATGACGATTTTCAACTGACTCAGCACGCGGTCGGCTTCTTCCTTGCTTGAACACAGCACACTCAGGGCGCCGACGCGCTCGCCGTACAGGCTGAAGCTTTTGGAGAAAGAGGTCGAGACGAAAAAGTCCAGGCCAGCGGCCACGAACTTGCCGATAACGGCGCCGTCTTCTTGAATGCCTTGGCCAAAGCCTTGGTAGGCCATGTCAAGGAAGGTGACCAGCCCGCCGGCTTTCATGGCGGCAATGACGTCGTCCCACTGCGCTGCAGTGATGTCGTAACCGGTCGGGTTGTGGCAGCAAGCGTGCAGCACAACGATGGTGCCTGGCGCAGCCGCTTTGAGCGCTGCCAGCATGCCGGCGAAGTTCACGCCACGGCTGGCCGCGTCGTAGTAGGGGTAGCTCTCGACCTCAAAGCCTGCGTTGGTGAACAGCGCGCGGTGGTTTTCCCAACTCGGATCGCTGATCAACACCTTGGCCTTGGGGTTCAGGCGTTTCAAGAAATCCGCGCCTACTTTCAGGCCACCGGTGCCGCCAATACCTTGCACGGTCGCCACACGGCCGCTCTTGACGGGTTCGCTGTCAGCTCCAAATACCAAGCTCTTCACGGCAGCGTCGTAGGCGGCAATGCCGTCGATCGGCAAGTATCCACGTGGCTTCGGTTCGTCGGCCATCAGCTTTTCGGCGGCTTTGACACACTCGAGCAGAGGCAGTTTGCCGTTGTCGTCGTAATAGACACCGACGCCCAGATTGACCTTGGCCGGGTTGGTGTCGGCATTGAACTGCTCAATGAGTCCGAGAATCGGATCGCGCGGGGCCATTTCGACGGCGGTGAACAAAGACATGAAAAAATCCTTTGAAAAATAAAGAAGCTGTTTTGACAGGTCGGGGCTTTGGAGCGATCTTTTCGTTAAGCCACGGAATGTCGTATTCTGTTTGGTTGTCCGGAATTTTAACGGGCCAGGATTGAGGTTTATGCAAGAAGTCAATGAAGTTGTGTCTGCCCCGGCCAGTGTGCCGGTAGAAGGTGCCTTGCCCGGGCACTTTGTGAGCTTTCCGGGATCGCCATTTGAGCTGTTCATGCCCTATGAACCCGCAGGCGACCAGCCGGCCGCGATTGCGCAATTGGTCGAGGGTATTAACGACGGCGAAGTGTTCCAAACCTTGTTGGGCGTGACCGGTTCGGGCAAAACCTTCACCATGGCCAATGTGATCGCGCAAATGGGCAGGCCGGCCATTGTCTTTGCGCCGAACAAGACGCTGGCGGCGCAGTTGTACAGCGAGTTTCGCGAGTTTTTCCCGAAGAACGCGGTCGAGTATTTCGTCAGCTATTACGACTACTACCAGCCTGAAGCCTACGTGCCGCAGCGCGATCTTTTCATTGAAAAAGACTCCGCCATCAATGAGCACATTGAGCAGATGCGGCTGTCTGCCACCAAGAGTGTGCTGGAGCGGCGCGACACCATCATCGTCGCCACCGTCAGTGCGATTTACGGCATCGGCGCGCCCGAGGATTACACGCAGATGCGGTTTATCGCCCGGCTGGGTGACAAGATGGGTCAGCGCGACGTGATTGCACGATTGATCCGCATGCAGTACAGCCGCAATGACCAAGACTTTGCACGTGGTACGTTTCGGGTGCGTGGCGATGTGATCGACGTTTTCCCGGCGGAGCACTCTGAATTGGCCATTCGGATCGAGCTGTTTGATGACGAGATTGAGTCGCTGCAGCTCTTTGATCCGCTGACCGGACGCATCCGGCAAAAGATTCCGCGTTTCGTTATCTACCCGAAAAGCCATTACGTGACGCCCCGCGACAAGGTCATGATCGCGGTGGAAACCATCAAACTGGAACTGGTGGAGCGCGTCAAGCAGTTCATCAGCGAAGGTAAGCTGGTCGAGGCGCAGCGCATTGAGCAACGCACCCGGTTCGACTTGGAAATGCTGGGCGAGATTGGCCATTGCAAAGGCATTGAAAACTACACCCGGCATTTGAGCGGCGCGCCGCCGGGGTCGGCGCCTTCCACACTGTGCGACTACATGCCGAAAGACTCACTGATGTTCCTCGACGAGAGCCACGTCATGATCGGCCAGCTCAATGCCATGTACAACGGGGATCGGGCCCGCAAGACAACGTTGGTGGAATACGGCTTCAGGTTGCCGAGCGCGCTTGACAATAGGCCGCTCAAGTTTGAAGAGTTCGAAGGCAAGATGCGCCAAGCTGTCTTTGTCTCAGCCACGCCTGCCGCTTATGAGCAAACGCATTCCGGTCGCGTGGTCGAGCAAGTGGTTCGCCCGACCGGGCTGGTGGACCCGCAAGTTGAAGTGCGACCTGCCACGCACCAGGTGGACGATGTGCTGCAGGAAATTCGCATTCGCGTGGACAAAAATGAGCGGGTGTTGATCACCACGCTGACCAAGCGCATGGCCGAGCAGCTGACCGATTACCTCACCGACAACGGCGTCAAAGTGCGCTATCTGCACAGTGATGTTGAGACGGTCGAGCGGGTTGAGATCTTGCGTGACTTGCGCTTGGGGGCTTTTGACGTGCTCGTCGGCATCAACTTGCTGAGGGAAGGCATCGACATTCCCGAGGTCAGTTTGGTGGCTATTTTGGATGCCGACAAAGAAGGTTTCTTGCGCTCTGAGCGCAGCTTGATTCAGACCATCGGCCGATCCGCCCGAAACCTCAACGGCAGGGCAATTTTGTACGCCGACCGCATCACCGATTCGATGAAGAGGGCGATCGATGAAACCGAGCGCCGCCGCAACAAGCAGATCGCCTTCAACATTGAAAACAACATCACGCCGCGCAGCGTCGTTAAGCGCATCAAAGATTTGATTGACGGCGTCTACAGCGAAAAGTCCGGCAAAGAAGCCGAGAAGTTCGAGATGCAAAAGGCGATGATCGAGGACATGAGCGAAAAAGACGTGGCCCGCGAAATTAAGCGTCTAGAAAAGCTGATGATCGAGCACGCCAAAAACCTGGAGTTTGAAAAAGCTGCCCAGGTACGCGACCAACTCAGCCAGATTAAAGCCCAAGCCTTTGGTGCGGCCGGTAAGGACAATCTGCTGTTGATCGCTCCTGCTGAAGGATTGAAGCCATGAGTAATGCTTGATGCGTTCACTGTAGGTCGGCACCTTGCTGAAGCCTAGGATAAGTAGCCTACTAAAATAGTCGGACTCTCTGCTATACTTGACGAAATTAGTCGAGAACAAGAGTTCAAAGCAAATTTCCCTCGCAGCCACTTTCGTGAAACATACGCAGTGGTCTGCGGTAGTAGCGGAATCGTCCTTGGGGTCACAAGCCGCAAGGTGAGACAAATTGGTAGCCGAACCAACATTTACAGGAGCTTGAAAATGCGACTCACAACCAAAGGCCGTTTTGCGGTCACTGCCATGATTGACTTGGCCTTGCGCCAGAACAATGGTCCTGTCACGCTGGCGGCTATCAGCCAGCGGCAGCAAATTTCGCTGTCCTACCTTGAGCAGCTGTTCGGCAAACTGCGCCGCCATGAATTGGTCGAATCGACACGTGGCCCAGGCGGCGGTTACTCACTCGGCCGCAAAGCTGACAAGATCACTGTCGCAGACATCATTGTTTCGGTGGACGAGCCAATCGACGCCACGCATTGCGGCGGCAAAGAAAACTGTTTGGGCGAAGCCGGCCGATGCATGACCCACGAACTGTGGGCCTCTTTGAACAGTCGCATGGTGGAGTTTTTAGACTCCGTCACCTTACAAAAGCTGGTCGATGACCAACTCGCCAAAGGTGTCGTGATTGAAAGCACCCCGCAAGTTAAAAAAGCTATCTTTAGCTCGCCGATTGCCAAGCCCATGCGCATCAATGCGCCGAATTCAGTTTTTGCCCTGGGCAACGCATTCTCAAAGAGCTGATCGCCAATTACCGTTTCGACATCCTTCCCAGTTAACCCGCATCAATCGAAGACACACACATGGAAACGCCTCACTTCCCCATTTACATGGACTACAGCGCTACGAATCCTTGCGATCCGCGCGTTGTGGACGCCATGATCCCTTGGCTGCGTGAGCACTTTGGCAACCCTGCATCGCGTAGTCATGCGTGGGGCTGGGAGGCTGAAGCCGCGGTTGAAAAAGCCCGCGACAATGTTGCCGCCCTGATTGGCGCTGATCCGCGCGAAATCGTCTGGACCAGCGGTGCAACCGAGTCCAACAACCTCGCGCTCAAGGGCGCGGCACATTTTTACAAGACCAAGGGTAAGCACCTGATCACGGTGAAAACCGAGCACAAGGCGGTGCTGGACACCTGCCGCGAACTCGAGCGCCAAGGCTTTGAAGTGACTTACATGGACGTGCAAGCCGATGGTTTGCTCGATCTGGATGCACTGAAGGCCGCTATCCGCCCCGACACCATCATCGTCAGTGTGATGTACGTGAACAATGAAATTGGTGTGATTCAAGACATTCCGGGTATTGGCGCGATCTGCCGTGAACGCGGGGTGATCTTCCACGTTGATGCAGCCCAGGCCACCGGTCGTGTGGACATTGACATGACCACGTTGCCGGTTGATCTGATGAGCTTGACCGGCCACAAGACCTATGGTCCCAAGGGTATCGGTGCTTTGTATGTGCGCCGCAAACCGCGCATTCGCCTTGAGGCCCAAATGCATGGTGGCGGTCATGAGCGCGGTATGCGTTCCGGCACCTTGCCAACACACCAATGTGTCGGCATGGGCGAGGCTTATCGCATCGCCAAGGAAGAGATGCACGAAGAAAACAAACGTATTCGCGCCTTGCACGACCGCATGTTGGCCGGCCTGAAAGACGTCGAAGAAGTCTTCCTGAATGGTCACGCCGAAAAACGCATCCCGCACAACCTGAACATGAGCTTTAACTTCGTCGAAGGCGAATCGCTGATCATGGGCATCAAAGGCCTGGCGGTGTCGAGTGGCTCGGCCTGTACTTCGGCCAGCTTGGAACCCAGCTATGTGCTGCGCGCCCTTGGCCGTAGCGACGAATTGGCTCACAGCAGCTTGCGCATGACCATTGGTCGCTGGAGCACCGAAGAAGAAATCGATTACGCAGTAGCGACCATCAAAGAAAATGTGGCCAAACTGCGCGAACTCTCCCCTCTGTGGGAAATGTTCAAGGATGGTGTCGATCTGTCGACCATCCAGTGGGCCGAACACTAACCTCATCAATATAGGAGTTAATCATGGCATACAGCGAAAAAGTAGTGGACCACTACGAAAACCCCCGCAACGTCGGTTCCTTTGAAAAAGGCGACGAAACTGTTGGCACTGGCATGGTGGGTGCGCCTGCTTGCGGCGACGTCATGAAGTTGCAAATCAAAGTGAATCCTTTGACTGGCGTGATTGAAGACGCACGTTTCAAGACCTACGGTTGCGGCTCGGCCATCGCCTCTAGCTCGCTTGTGACCGAGTGGGTCAAGGGCAAGACGCTGGACGAAGCGGCGAGCATCAAAAACAGCGCCATCGCTGAAGAACTGGCCTTGCCACCTGTCAAAATCCATTGCTCGATTCTGGCTGAAGACGCCATCAAGGCTGCGGTCAACGACTACAAACTCAAGCACGCACAGACGGCTTGATGAACAGATTGTTTTGACACTATGTCCGTAACACTGACTGATGCTGCAGCGCGCCATGTGACGCGCTACATGACCAAGCGTGGCAAGGGCGTAGGCGTCCGGCTGGGAGTCAAGACCACGGGTTGCTCGGGTCTGGCTTACAAGCTGGAATATGCCGACGAAATTGCCCCCGAAGATGTGGTCTTTGAAGACAACGGCGTCAAGGTGCTGGTCGACCCGAAGAGCATGGCTTATATCGATGGGACCCAACTGGACTTTGTCCGTGAAGGTCTCAACGAAGGCTTTAAATTTATCAACCCGAACGAACGGGACCGTTGTGGCTGTGGAGAGAGCTTTCGAGTCTAAGGCTCTGTTCCGGCCTTGAACCGGCTGCCGCCTTCACCCCCGGTGCTGGCGGCTTTTTCTTGTTATGAACCTGCAATCTACCGACTTTGAATTGTTCCAACTGCCGCTGCAGTTTGCGCAGTCGCGCGAACTGATTGATACGCGCTGGAAAGAACTCCAGCGCGAAGCCCATCCCGACAAGTTTGCGGCCCAGGGTGCTGCCGCGCAGCGGCTGGCGATGCAATGGTCTGTGCGCATCAATGAGGCTTATCAGCGTCTCAAAGACCCCCTGAAGCGCGCCAGCTATCTGTGTGAACTCCACGACTCACACATCAACGCTGAAAACAACACGGCCATGCCACCGGCTTTCTTGATTCAACAAATGGAATGGCGTGAAGCGCTTGAAGACGCAACCACCATCGCGCAACTAGAAGCCCTCTCTGACGAAACCACCGCAGCAGAAAAGGCCCAGCTGGCCGTCATTGCGCATGCATTGGATGTGGAACAAGACCATGCCAAGGCCGCCACCGACGTTCGAAGCCTGATGTTCATCCAGCGTTTCGGAACCGAAGTTGAAGCCCGCATCGACCAGCTCGCCACTTAAAGAACCAACAAAACATGGCATTACTTCAAATTTCAGAACCCGGCTACACCCCTGATCCGCACCAAAGGCGGATTGCGGTTGGCATCGACCTAGGCACCACTCACTCTTTGGTGGCCAGCGTGCGAAACGGTGTGGCCGAATGCTTGCCCGATGAACAAGGTCGCGTTATTTTGCCGAGCGTGGTGCGCTACCTCAGCGCCGACAAACGTCAAATAGGCTTTGATGCGCTGGCCGCACAAGTCGAAGACCCGCACAACACCATCGTTTCGGTCAAGCGGCTGATGGGTCGCGATATGCACGACATTGTCGATGCTAGCCGTCTGCCTTACCAGTTGATCGATAAGCCCGGTATGGTGGCTTTGCACACCGCTGCTGGCGAAAAAAGCCCGGTTGAAGTCAGCGCTGAAATTCTGGCAACCTTGCGTTTTCGCGCTGAAGATACCTTTGACGACGATGTTTTTGGTGCTGTTATCACCGTGCCGGCGTACTTTGACGAAGCCCAGCGCCAAGCCACCAAAGACGCCGCGCAACTCGCCGGTCTGAACGTGTTGCGCCTCATCAATGAACCCACAGCCGCAGCCATTGCTTACGGCCTGGACAACAACAGCGAGGGTGTTTTTGCGATTTATGACTTAGGCGGCGGCACCTTTGATATTTCGATTCTGCGTTTGACTCAAGGCGTTTTTGAGGTGGTCGCCACAGGCGGCAACTCAGCGCTGGGCGGTGACGATTACGACCGTGCTTTGGCTGATTGGGTGTTGGCAAAGACGGGTGTTGGAGCCGTTGAAAGTCCGGCCGACAAGGCCTCGTTGCTGCGAGCAGCTCGTGCCGTCAAAGAAGCTCTGAGTACTCGCAATAGTGTTCCCTTCCAGGTCGATTTGACTGGTAGGCGTATTGACACGCTTGTCACACCCGCCGATTTTGAAACCATCACGGCCACGTTGACAGCACTGACCATGGCGGCTGTGCGCAAAGCGTTGCGTGATGCCAAGCTCGGCAAAGACGAGATTCAGGGTGTTGTGTTGGTGGGCGGTTCAACCCGCATGCCGTCCATCCAGACCGCCGTGGCAGACTTCTTCGGTCGTGAGCCCTTGACCAACTTAAACCCCGACGAAGTGGTGGCGCTCGGTGCGGCTATTTCCGCCAACCAGTTGGCCGGCAACCACACGGGTGACGATTTGTTGCTGCTGGATGTGATCCCGCTGTCCTTGGGCATTGAGACCATGGGCGGTTTGGTCGAGCGCATCGTACCGCGCAACCAGACCATCCCGACGGCGATGGCGCAGGACTTCACCACTTACAAAGACGGTCAGACCGCTTTGGCCTTGCATGTGGTGCAGGGCGAGCGCGACTTGGTGGCAGACTGCCGAAGTCTGGCTCGGTTCGAATTACGCGGCATTCCGCCGATGGCTGCAGGTGCAGCGCGCATCCGCGTGAGCTTCACGGTCGACGCTGACGGCCTGTTGAGCGTCAGTGCCAAAGAGCAAGGCAGCGGGGTGGCCGCGCAGATTGACGTCAAGCCTTCTTACGGTCTGTCTGACGATGAAATCGCCCGCATGTTGCAAGAAAGTTTTTCGACGGCCCAGCAAGACATGCAGGCTCGCGCTCTGGCCGAAGCCCGCGTTGACGCAGACCGCATGTTGCAGGCCACACAAAGCGCGTTGAACGCCGATGCCGACTTGCTTGAAGCCGAAGAAAAGTCCGCCATCGACACGTTGATGGTCGCCGTGGCCAGCGCCCGTGTCGATGCAGACGC
>CANCCE010000099.1 GCA_947374505.1 Comamonadaceae bacterium
GTGCCCGACTGGGCGCAGACCGCCTACGACGACTACGCCAAGCGCTTCCCGCCTGAACTCAAGGTTGAGCTGAAGGCAGTCAAGACCGAAGCCCGCGCTTCTAAAACCCTTGAAAATTTGCTCGCCGCAGAGCGTTCGCGGATTGAAGCGGCGATTCCCAAAGGCATGCGCATCGTCGCCCTGGACGAGCGCGGCAGCAACATCACCACGGTTGCTTTGGCCGACAAACTGCGGCTTTGGCAACGCGAAGGCGATGATGTAGCGATCGTGATCGGCGGCCCTGATGGTCTTGACCCCGGCTTCAAACAAGCCGCCCATGAACGCATTCGCCTGTCCGATTTGACCCTGCCTCACGCCATGGTGCGTGTGCTGCTGATCGAACAGCTGTACCGCGCCTGGAGCATCACGGTGAACCATCCCTACCACCGAGAGTAATGTGGCCCCCACGCTTGTCGCTTCGCGTACTTCGCTGCCCCCCGAGGGGGCGCATTTCCCATTGGGGCGGCCCGGCGGGGAAACATGGCGCTTGCGCTGTTTGACCTGAGAATCATTACCATGCCTGATTTCATTTATCTAGCGTCTCAAAGCCCGCGTCGGGCGCAGCTGCTGGAGCAACTGGGTTTGGCTTTTCAGCGGCTGCTGCCTGACCCGACTGAAGACGCCGAAGCGCTTGAAGTTGTGCATGGGGCTGAAGCCCCTGCGACCTACGTCCAGCGCGTCACCCGGCTCAAGTTGCAAGCAGCTGTGGCACGCATGAAGCGTCAAGGTTTGCCGGTTGCGCCTGTCCTGTGCTCAGACACCACGGTCGCCTTGGGCCGAATCATTTTGGGCAAGCCTGAGAACCACGCTGATGCCATTCGCATGTTGACGCTGCTGTCGGGCGCGACACACCGCGTGCTGACGGCGGTGGCTGTGCAGCACGGCAAAAAGACTTTTGAAGCGTTGAGTATTTCAAACGTCACATTTGCCGAGATGACGCGGTCCGAAATCAAGTCGTATGTGGCCTCCGGCGAGCCCATGGGCAAAGCCGGTGCGTATGCCGTGCAGGGCAGGGCGGCGGTTCATATCACCCGCATCAACGGCAGTTATTCGGGCATCATGGGCTTGCCTTTGCATGAAACCTCACTGCTCTTACGCGCCGCTAGCGTGAAGATTTGACACTAGGACCGCTCACATGTCGCAGGAAATTCTGATCAACTGGTCGCCTCAGGAAACCCGTGTTGCCGTGGTCGAAAACGGCGCGGTGCAAGAACTCCATGTGGAGCGTTCGCTCGAACGCGGCTTGGTGGGCAATGTTTATCTTGGCAAGGTGGTGCGCGTGCTGCCGGGCATGCAATCTGCCTTCATTGACATCGGTCTAGACCGCACCGCCTTTTTGCACGTGGCTGATTTGATGAGCAGCATCAGCAGTCGCCATGCCGAGACAGAGCCCGGTAAGACCGAGGCTGCACCGCCTTTACCGATTGAAAAGCAGTTGTTTGAGGGCAAAGCCATCATGGTGCAAGTGCTCAAGGACCCGATCGGCACCAAAGGCGCAAGGCTGACGGCGCAAATCAGCATTGCCGGGCGCTTGCTGGTTTTTTTGCCGCAAGACAGCCACATTGGCGTGTCGCAAAAAATCCCACCCAAGCAACGCGAAGAGTTGCGTCAACGCTTGCAAGCCCTAGCGGGTGATTCCGGTGGTGGCTTTATTTTACGGACCAATGGTGAAGAGGCGACTGACGCTGAACTTGGCGAAGACATTGCGTATTTGCGCAAGACTTGGGCTCGCATCAAAGACGCGTCTTTGCGTTTACCACCAACGTCTGTCTTGCATCAAGACCTCAACTTGTTGCAGCGCGTGTTGCGTGATGTGGTCTCTGAAGTGACGCAATCCATTCGCGTCGATTCTCGTGAGCAGTTCGCGAAGTTGCAAACCTTCGCCACTGAGTTCATGCCCTCGACCCTGAACAAAATTCAGCTGTACGCCGGCGAACGTCCGATCTTTGATTTGTTGAACATTGATGAAGAAATCGCCCGCGCGTTGGGGCGTCGGGTGGAGCTCAAGTCAGGTGGCTATCTGATCATTGACCAGACCGAAGCACTGACCACTATCGACGTCAACACCGGTGGTTTTGTCGGCGCACGCAACTTTGACGAAACTATTTTCAAGACCAATTTGGAAGCCGCGCAAACGATTGCCCGGCAACTCAGGTTGCGCAATCTGGGCGGCATCGTCATTGTTGACTTCATTGACATGTTGCGTGACAACCACCGTGACGCCGTGCTGGTCGAGTTCAAAAAACAGCTGGCACGTGACCGTATCAAGACCACCGTCAACGGATTTTCTTCACTCGGCTTGCTGGAGATGACGCGCAAACGCACGCGTGAGTCACTGTCGCATCAACTGTGCGAGCCCTGCAGTGCTTGCAGTGGCAAGGGCGTGGTCAAGACGGCGCGCAGTGTGACCTACGACATTCTTCGGGAAATATTACGCGAGGCCCGACAGTTCAATCCGCGCGAGTTCCGGGTCGTGGCGGCGCCGCAAGTCATCGAGCTATTTCTAGATGAAGAGAGCCAGCATCTGGCCGACTTGAGCACCTTCATCGGCAAGCCGATTTCATTGCAATCAGAAGTCGCGATGGCGCAGGAACACTACGACGTTGTGCTGCTTTAAAGTCAGCGAGACTTGCTGCTGGTGTTGAAACCCAGCTGGTAAAGGTGGCTGTAGGCCCCGCCTTTGGCCAACAACTCTGCATGGGTGCCAGACTCGAGCAGTCGCCCACTCTCCAGCATGATGATTCTGTCGGCATGTTGAATGGTTGACAGGCGGTGCGCGATCACGACCGAGGTTCGATCGGTGGTCAGGCGAACGATAGCTTGCTGTACGGCCAGTTCTGATTCGGTGTCCAGTGCCGAAGTGGCTTCATCCAGAATCAAAATCGGTGCGTCTTTGTACAGCGCTCTGGCGATCGCCAGCCGCTGTCGCTGACCGCCAGACAACTGCATGGCGTTGTGGCCAAGCAGGGTGTCAATGCCGTTAGGCAGTTCAGTCAACAGCTTGTCGAGATTGGCGGCTTGCAGGCAGTCCAGCACGCGCGCCCGATCAATCGGCTGCCCAAGGGCCACATTGGATGCCATGGACTCGTTGAGCATCACCACGTTCTGGCTGACAAAAGCAAATTGTTCACGCAGAGAAGTCAGGCTCCAATTTTCGATTGGCACGCCATCCAGGCTGATGACGCCGGAGGACGCATCCTGAAAGCGCGGTAGCAAGTTCACCAGCGTGCTTTTGCCAGACCCGGAGGTGCCGACAATTGCGATGGTTTCCCCCGGTTGGATGCTCAGGTTGAACTGGTCCAGCGCTGGATTCGCTTCAGCGTTGTAGCGCACCGTGACATCCGTGAAGGTGATGTCCCCGTGGGCTCTAGCTTTGGTGAAGGTGCCGCTGGTTTCGTTGTCGATGTGGTCGAGCAGATTCAGCCCCCGCTCCAATGCCGCAATACCGCGGGTGATGGGCGTGGCCGCATCCGACAAACTTTTAATCGGTGCAATCAGCAGCAGCATGGCCGTGACAAAGGCCACAAAACTACCGACCGTGGTGACACCATTGGCGTTCTGCAGCAGCGCAATAGTGACCACGGCCGACAGTGCCACAGCAGTCAAAAGCTGGGTCAGCGCGCTCATGCCGGCGTGCGCCACTGTTGATTTGGTCGACAAATGCCGAAGCGACAAACTGAGCTGATGAAAGCGGTTAGATTGAATTTTTTGTGCGCCGTACAAACGGATGTCGCGGTGCGCCAACACGTTTTCTTCAACGACATACGCCAGGTCGTCGGTGGCGGTTTGACTCTCTTTGGTCAGCCTATACAAACGCTTGGAGAGTATCCGCACCACAGCGATCACCGCAGGAAACACCAGCGCCACCACCAGCGACAAGCGCCAGTTGAGGTAAAGCAGGTAGCCCACCAGCGCCAACATGCTCAGCACGTCACGCGCCAGTCGCATGACGGCGTTGACCAGCAAACTGGAGCCGTTCTGAACTTCATAAACCACGGTGTTGGCAATGGTGCTTGAGGTCTGGTCTGTGAACAGACTGAAGCGTGCACTCAAAATTTTGTCAAACATCGCTTCGCGAAGTTTTTGCAAGCCCAAGTTGGTGACCCGGGCCAAACCAAACTGCGCCAAAAATCCTGCCAGACCGCGCACGCCAAACAGCAACATCAAAAAAACCGGCACTTGCCAAAGATGGAGGGCGCCGCCAGATTTAAAGCCCCGGTCCAGCAAAGGCTTCAGCAGGGCTGGCACCATGGGTTCAGTCGCCGCCGCCATCAGGGTCGCGACAATGGCCAACAACCAGCCACTTTTCGAACTGCTGAAGTAGGGCCAGAGCCGCACGACGCTGTCAGAAAGGGTTCGCTTTTTCGCTGGGGCAATCGGTGCAGGTGCGGCTTGCGGTGAAGACGATGAATTGTTCAAGGGCGTTTTCCGTGTTGCCTGCTTGGTTAGGATTATCGGTGGACTCCACCCCGTTAACGGCTGGCGTGAGTCTACGTTGTTTGGCCTTTTCGGCTTGTCTAAAGAACATTTATAGTTGCGAATTGTTTCGTTTAGACTTTCCAGTCGTGTTTTGTCTTTGGCTGTGTGTACTATTCATGCTTAAGCCGTACCGGTTAAGTCTGTCGTGTTGAACTGTTTGGGTTGTCAAATTGATAAATGATTTTCGTTTTGTGAACCTTCAAAGACGCAGTGCGCTCAAGGCCTTGTCTTCTGCCACGCTTTTGGCTGCCGCATCGCTGCCTGCGCTGGCTCAATTTCGCGTTGAAGTGTCTGGCATCGGCTTGACGCAATTGCCCATTGCACTACCCGCCTTCAAAGGCGAAGCCCAAGCCCCTCAAAAAATCAGCGCCATCGTCAAAGCCGACTTGGAGCGCAGCGGCATGTTCCGTTCGGTCGACCCTGCTGGATTGCAAGCGGACGAAACCACCCAGCTAGACGCTACAGCTTGGCGACAGCGCGGTGCCGACTCTGTCGCTACTGGCAGCATCACCACGCTGGCGGATGGCCGCTTTGATGTGCGCGTTCGTTTGTGGGACGTGGTCCGCAGCCAAGACTTGGGTGGACAGAGCCACGTGGTTTCTGCCGGCGACCTGCGTTTGGCAGCGCATCGTGTGGCTGACTTTATTTATGAAAAAATCACCGGTGAAAAAGGTATTTTTGCCACCCGTATTGCCTACGTGACCAAGACCGGAACGCGTTTTAACTTGTGGGTTGCTGACTCTGATGGTGAAAATGCCCAGTCCGCACTGACCAGTCCTGAACCCATCATCTCGCCGTCCTGGTCACCCACCGGTGCCCAGTTGGCGTACGTCTCCTTTGAGTCCCGCAAGCCGGTCATTTATTCCCATGATGTGTCTACCGGCAAGCGCCGATTGCTGGCCAATTTCAAAGGCTCTAACAGCGCGCCCGCCTGGTCGCCCGACGGACGTCAACTGGTGGCCACACTCAGCCGCGACGGGGGCTCGCAAATTTTTGCGATTGATGCCAATGGCGGTGAGCCACGCCGCCTGACACAGTCTTCCAGCATTGACACCGAGCCGACCTACACGTCAGACGGCAAAAGCATTTACTTTGTCAGCGATCGCGGTGGGGCACCCCAAATCTACAAAATGGCCCCAACCGGCGGGACCCCGCAGCGAGTGACCTTCACGGGCTCCTACAATATCTCTCCTGCGCTGAGCCATGACGGTCGTTGGATGGCCTATATCTCCCGGGTGGGTGGCGCGTTTAAATTGCATTTGATGGACTTGACCAGCGGCGCTATTTCAGCGATCACCGACACCAGCGCCGATGAGAACCCCAGCTTTTCGCCGAATAGCCGGTTGGTTCTGTACGCAACGCAACAGCAAGGCCGCGAGGCCTTGATGACCAGCACGCTTGACGGAAAAATCAAGGCCCGCCTGTCCGGTGCCAGTGGTGATATCCGCGAGCCTGACTGGGGTCCGTTCCAACGTTGATTTTTTGTTTTTTAGTTTTTTTCACGAGGTCTCCATGAAACGTATTCTTTCTGCTCTGTCCGTACTCACTCTTTCTCTCGTCTTGGTCGCTTGCGGTTCTAACGTCAAGCTGAGTGATGTTCCCGTTGAAGACCGCAGCGCTGGTGCTGCTGGCTCGGGCGGTGCAGCGGGTAATGATGGGGCTTCAGGGCGCGCTGTGGCACCCGTTGAAATCAACACCACCAACGCCACTGCTGCGGGTCCCGTGGGTGCTGCCCGCGTTTTTTACTTTGATTACGACAGCTTCACGATCAAGCCGGAGTTCCAAGGCGCGATTGAAATGCATGCCCGTTTTCTGACGACCAACAAGGCCCGCAAGATCGCCATTGAAGGTCACACCGACGAGCGCGGCGGCCGTGAGTACAACCTGGCGCTTGGCCAGAAACGCGCTGAAGCCGTTCGCCGTTCCCTGGCTTTGCTGGGTGTCGCCGAGACCCAAGTTGAAGCCGTGAGTTTTGGCAAAGAAAAGCCAGCCATGACGGGCGAGACTGAAGAAGCCTTCGCCAAGAACCGTCGCGCTGAAATCAATTACCGATGAATCAGGCAACTGCCGCTGTGAAGATCGCGTTAAAACGGCGTAGCCGGGGCGTCTTCTTGGCTATTGCATTGCTGTCGATGAGCGCCGCCCATGCGGCCTTGTTTGAAGACGACGAAGCTCGAAAAGCCATTCTTGACTTGCGCCAGAAGGTTGACACTATGCAGCTGCGGAGTGCCGACGATCTGCGCAAGGTCAATGAAGAAAAGGCTCAGCTGAGTGAACAGCTTTTGCAACTTCGCCGCAGCGTGTTAGAGCTGTCCAGTCAAATTGAAAACTCCCGCGGAGAATTAGCCCGAATGCGCGGCCAGGACGAGCAATTTGCGCGTGAGTTGTCTGAAGTTCAAATGCAACAAAAAGACCTGCTGCAGAAGACCGAAGACAGGCTTCGAAAATTCGAACCCAGCAAAGTTCGAGTAGACGGACTGGAGTTTGTGGCCGAGCCCGCTGAGGTGCGTGATTTTGAAGCTGCGTTGGCAACTTTACGCAAGGGTGAATTTGCCCAGTCGCAAACAGCCTTTACAGACTTCAACCGCCGCTACCCCAGCAGCGGTTACACACCATCAGCCTTGTTTTGGCTGGGCAATGCTCAATACGCCCAACGCAACTACAAGGACGCCGTTATCAACTTCCGCGCGCTCATGGCTGCTGCGCCTACTCACCTGCGTGCGCCTGAGGCCTTGTTGTCCATCGCCAACTGTCAAGTTGAGTTGAAAGAGGTCAAAGGTGCTCGTAAAACGATTGATGAACTCCTCAAAACTTACCCGCAGTCTGAGGCTGCCAAGGTGGGCAAAGAGCGACTTGCCAAACTCAAGTAACAGCGATCACAGCGATAGAAGCGGTACAGGCGATGGACATCACAGCTCTTCAAATCCTCAATAGCCAAATTCTCTGGGCTTCATTTGCACTGTCGGCGCTGTTCGGTGCCATCACACAGCGTACCCACTTTTGCACCATGGGCGCCGTCAGCGACATTGTGACCATGGGCGACTGGACGCGCATGCGCATGTGGGCCTTGGCTGCCGGTGTCGCTCTGATCGGCTTTGCCGGACTGGCCGCTGCAGGACTGATTGACCCCACCAAGACGCTCTATGTTGCCAACCGCTTTATCTGGTTATCCGCGTTGGTCGGTGGCTTGATGTTTGGCTTTGGCATGGTGCTGGCTTCGGGTTGCGGTAGCAAAACCTTGGTCCGTGTGGGTGCTGGTAACTTGAAGTCGTTGGTGGTTTTCATCGTCATGGGGTTGACCGCTTTTGCCACGCTCAAAGGCATCACGGCGGTGCTGCGGGTCAACACCGTCGACAGTGTGGCCATTGATTTTTCGGCGCCCGCAACGCTGGGCCAGTGGATGGCCAATTCAACCGGCTTGCCGCCTGCTTCAACCGGTCTTGCATTGGGACTCGCGCTAGGACTGGGCTTTATCGTGTGGGCGCTGGCGGGCCGCGATTTTTTTCGCTTTGACAATTTTCTTGCTGGCCTTGGCATCGGTGCCATCATCACTGCCATGTGGTGGGTCAGCGGCAGTTTTGGCTTTGTGCCTGAACATCCTGAGACCTTGGAAGCTGTCTTTCTGGCCACAAACTCTGGCCGCGCAGAAGCCATGAGCTTTGTCTCCCCGGTGGCTTATTCAATCGACTGGTTGATGTTCTTCAGTGACAAAAGCAAGGTTTTGACTTTGGGCATTGTTTCTGTTGTCGGCGTTGTCGCGGGCTCTGCCGTCTATTCATTGGCTTCGCGCTCGTTCCGTTGGGAAGGCTTCGGCGGTACTGAAGACACGGCCAACCATCTCGTTGGCGCCACCCTGATGGGTGTCGGCGGCGTGGCGGCTATGGGTTGCACCATCGGACAGGGCTTGTCCGGCATTTCAACCTTGAGTGCCACCAGCTTTGTCGCCTTGGCGGCCATTTTGCTGGGTGCTGTTGCAGGACTGAAATACCAGATCTGGCGCCTTGAGCGCACGCTGTAGTGCCTGCACTGCTGCCGCTGGATGCCGCTGCGCCGGCTGATCTTGAGCGTCGCTTTGGCGGTCTAGCGCGGCTCTATGGCCAGGCGGGTGCCCAGCGCATTCGTCAGGCCCACGCTGTGGTGGTGGGCTTGGGCGGTGTGGGCTCATGGGCTGCAGAAGCACTCGTCCGCAGTGGCGTGGCCCGACTCACGCTGATTGACTTAGACCACATTTCTGAGTCCAACATCAACCGCCAACTCCACGCTTTGGACAACACGCTGGGGCAGTCCAAGGTCGAAGCCATGCGAGAGCGCATTGGCTTGATCAACCCCGGTTGTGTCGTGACCTGTGTTGATGAATTCGTCGACGCAAGCAATTGGCCGCACATCGCCGGGCTTGATGGACTGGACAACAACGCGCCCCTGGCCGTGTTGGATGCTTGTGATCAAGTCAGGGCCAAAACAACCATGGCTGCTTGGGCACTTCAGCACGGCATCAACTTCATCACCGTTGGTGCGGCAGGCGGCAAGCGCCACGCGCATCGCGTCGACATCGAAGACCTCGCTCTCACCACACACGATCCTTTGCTCGCACAGCTGCGTTACCGACTGCGCAAAGAGCAGGGCGCTGCACGCGTGGGCAACATCGGCATCGCCTGTGTCTTCAGTCGTGAGCCCATCGTGCAGCCCGATGCCTTGTGCGAAGTTGACCTTGCCAACGAGGCCAATGACGGTAGTCTGAACTGCCATGGTTACGGGTCGGTGGTCAGCGTCACGTCGACCTTCGGTGTCTGCGCTGCAGGATGGTTGCTCGACAAAATTGCTTCAGGGTCTCAAATCAAGCCCAAAAGGACGCTATAATTTGAGG
>CANCCE010000100.1 GCA_947374505.1 Comamonadaceae bacterium
TTGATCCAGCGCGTGATTTTGATAAATTGCAATCAAAAGCTGAGGCAATTGGAAATATCAAATTAGTGATCGTAGATCCCATCATCAGTGCAGTCGTTGGTGATAGTCATAAAGCTAATGACGTTAGACGGGGGTTGCAGCCCTTAGTGGAACTAGCGCAAGCCTTGGGTTGCGTGGTGCTAGGCGTGACTCATTTTTCTAAAGGCACGATGGGACGCGATCCTATTGAGCGCGTCACTGGTTCGCAGGCGTTTGGCGCTTTGGCGCGGGTCGTGATTATTGCCGCCAAAGAATCATCACATGATGAAACCACGCCTTCTAGGCGATTCATTGCGAGAGCAAAGTCCAATATCGGCCCCGATGGCGGCGGCTTTGATTATTCGATGAACCAAGTCGAATTGGCAGGCCATGCAGGTGTTAGCGCCACTCACGTTAAGTGGATAGGCGCAATTAAAGGCAGTGCGCGGGACTTACTGGGTGCAGTGGAGGCCGAGGATGACGACAACAGCAATCAGACCGAGCGGGATGATGCTAAGGCATTTTTACTCTCGCAATTAGAAAATGGGGCAATAGCAGCGAAGACGATCAAAGCCGATGCTCAAGGGGCGGGCTATGCGTGGCGCACCATCGAGCGCGCAAAAAAAGAACTCGGGATTAAAGCTAGAAAACTTAGCGTGAAAGAGGGGTGGTGCTGGGAGCTGTCTTCAGTTCAATAGCTTTTATTCCGCCAAGACCGCCACGAAATGCCAAACACCGCCACTCTATATGGCTGGCGGACTTGGGAGAATGTGGCGGCCTTGGGATGGTGAACCCATATCCAATGGATGACAATTTAAGAGTTCAACCCCATGTCCGAAGAACAGTGCTATATAAATGGTTTTATCGATTGGCTGTATCCATTTTGAATTCCAGAGGAGAAGAATCCACCGCACTCGTTTTTTTTGGTGCATGGAGCGCACTCAATCGCATATTCATTTTTCCAGTCAGAAATAGACTTCACGTATGCTGGATAAACATCTGAATTTACCAAGCAAAGCGGATGATTGTAGACCGCGGTCTGGATGCCGTATGTGGACAAAATTCGGACTGCTTCGCTGAGTTGATCTTTGTACTCGATGGGATCAATCCAGAGCGAGTCGATATTTGCACGTGCAAATCCAGTGTGCTCAAGACCCATCAAAGCGACTTGGTCAACAAACAGCAGATTTCTAGCAATAAACGTTGCGAGTTCAGGCAAGCCCTTGTATGTCTGTTTATGCAAGACAACACGAATTTCAACCCTCTGGCCGAATCGTTTCAAGTTCAGTACACCACGAACGGTCTCATCAAACGCCCCTTGAGCTTGAACAACATAGTCATGGACGGCGGGATCGGCAGAGTAGATCGGAATACCAACCATCAGATCAGGATGTTCAACCTTCGAATATGAGTGGGCAAAACTCTGGTCTGCGAAGGATCTACCGTTTGATAGAACATGCAGACTTGTGTTGGGCAGCCAATTTTTAGTGTGATCCAGCAGTTTTATAAAATCTTCACCGTAAACAGTTGGCTCACCGCCTGTAAAGCCCAGAACTTTTGTCTCGCGGGGAATCAAACGTATAGCGTCAAAAGCTTCCCGAAGTAACCAACTGTCATCAACCCGTTTAGGGGGTTGAGAGCACATCAAGCAGTAGTTGTTGCACTGCTCTGTTAACAAAATGCTATTGTGGTCTGAGTCTGCTCTGAAGATTGAACGAATCCGTCCATCGTCAGTGAGACTCACAACATCATCATTACCGAAGTATGAAAATTCTTTGCCTAAGCGTGTTGTTTTTTCAGGTTCAGTGATCGTCGCGTTCACCCCTTCAAGATGGAAGTAATGCTTGAATCCTGTTGGAACCAAACCAGCTTCTTTGATGAGAAATGCCTTCTTGCCACGCAGTGCTGCGGGAAGACTGGCTTGAGTAGACAAGCTGTAAATCCTAGGTCCGCTGGTTTCGGCAGAACTTCCCCTTTTTATAACACGTCCAGATAGAGTCAACATTTGTTAGCCCATCGCATAAATATTTCCTTTGCCTGGGGGTCGGTTTGCATTTTTTTAAGTAAATATTTAACAACGCCCATGATTCGTTTACAAAACTCTGACTCTGGTTTTCGTCCAAGCATGTCACCAAAAATTGCATGGTGAAAAACTGGCTCAGCCCCGCACCAAGGTTCAAATGCACAGTCGCTACACATTGGTGCAGACATGGTGAATGAGTCATCCAACGCACTCAGAAGAGCATCTGAGGTGAAGATGTCTTCATAGGAACTTGTATTTAAGTTTCCAAGCTTGAAGGTGGTGTCGCCCATTTCACGAAGCATCCGACTTTCATCCGATGCGTAAACATCGCCATCGTAGTTAAAGACCACGGCAGCAATGCCAGCTCCAGCAGGACTCATCAAATCAACAAAACTTGGATCGTTTGATGTCAACATCTTGGTCAGCAACAAGGATGCAAAGTACTCGGTGAATTGAACGCCTTGCTTGTTCAGTTCTAAGATGTAGTCGAGGCCCTCACAGTAAAACTCAAGCCAGTTGTCTACGTTGTACGACCCGTAAGTCTTGGTCTTGATTGCAAAACCATACGGCGATAAGTGCCGCAAGAAGATGCCATCAAAGTCATGCTTGAGGTACTCATCGATGATGTCTCGGGCTCTGGTGAGGCTGGCGGTCGTTGTTGTCATCAGTGCCGACACTGAGTCATAACCAACCTTGTCACGAGCCTTTTTCAGACCTTCTACAAATCGAGTGTGGCTATCCTTGCCGGGACGTGGGCGATTTCTGTTGTGGAGATCTTCTGGGCCATCCAATGAAGAGGACAAGAATATTTTGTGCTCCTTGCAAAAATCTAAGGCTTCATCCGTAATCAGTGACAGCGTTGTAGCAATGACAAATTGAAGGTCACGCTTTTCAATTTCGTTAATTTCCTTTGCCTTGATGACCACATGCCGGATCAACTCAAAATTCAGCAAAGGCTCACCGCCTTGAAACTCAATTTTGATAGCTGGATTAGGGGAGCGAAAAACGATTGCAAGTGCTTTATCTGCGGTCTCTACCGTCATATCAAAGGCTGCTTTGTTTTCTGACTGGCGGGAAACTTGGCAGTACGGACAACTATGGTCGCACCGCAGTGAGACTACAAATATATGCAGGTTGGTGAAATTACGAAGGTTGCTGAATTTCGTCCTCGTTTTCAGGCCGAGCAACTCAATACTTGCAAAGTCTGACGCCTCTTTCAGGAAGTGCCTCGAACGCAGCAACGAGTACGTTTCATCAGTAGGGTTGAGCCTCTTTTGAACAACGTCATCAAGCTGCTTTCGCTTTAAGAAAACGAACTCGCCAACATAGTTCGTCACTACGACATTGTCATCGTCGAGGGGCTCAAAACGAAAAGGTAAAAGCTCGTACTGTCCTGCTGGGCTCTCGTATTTATCTAGCGTGCTGAACTTACTCATTTTTGAAGACCTGAACGCGAAAAAGCATATGCAAGGATGAGGTTTCTTGCCGGCTCTGTCTCGTCCTTGATTTGTTTGCGTAACTGCTGGTCAAGGAGTTCACGCTTAAAGTTTGCTATGTGCTCGTTTAGCTGCGCCTCAGCCCCAAGAACTGGTTCTATCTCACAAATTAGCTTATCAGCACCTTTTGAGATAAGAATCGTTAGCCGATCAATGAAGCGGTACGAAGCCTTTTGCACAACTTCGAGGCAATAAATTTGCTCATCAAGTTCAAGTTTCATTGTTCATTCCAAAAAAAAGCCGCTCAAAAGCGGCCTTGTCTTAAGCAGCTAGGGATTAGCGGCTTGAGTAGTGAGATGCATGCGATGCGTGCGATGCGTGGGATGAGTGCGATCCGTGGGCCGCCATCATCAACCCTGTGTCAGCTGACTTCTTCAAAACAAAATTGAACTGATCATTTTTTGAGTCTGCAGCCGTTACGTTTTTACTAAACACGGTTACTTGTGGCGCAGAAATGCTTACGGCGTCCATTGCTGGAGCTATCGTGTGGGCCGTTGAAGGAGCCGCTGTGGCGCTGGCTGCAAAAGCGGCAGCAATTCCAGCGAAGGCTGTGAGAAATTTTTTCATGTTTAACCCCTTAATGATTCTTAATTCTGCATCAAAATTGCACAAGTTTCAATATCTAACTTTTATTTTTTAAAGTACAAGCAGAAATTCTTTAGAACTTTTAGCCTGTTTACTGGTTTTAGGGAAGTAAGCGCAGCCTCTTTTCCGAAGAAATGGAGCGGCACTTCACTGCTTGGTGCCCTCTTTACCCGTGTACGGGTTCACATTGCCCTTGTGCGAGTAGTTATCCGTACGAGTGCCGTTAGGGTTGGTAGCGTGGCTTGGAGCCACATGGGTGCCATCCCGCTTTGTATAACCCTTGACCGAGTGACTGTGGCTGTTCACATGCCCTGCACTCCTGTGGTGTGAGCCGCCTGTGTGGCCACCTTTGGCATTTACGCCAGCCGCCAAGACCAGCGAGGCCAAGAAAATCAGTGCTTTGTTCATGGATCCGCTCCTAAGCTCAACATTGGTCAGCCAGAGTGTGCGCTGAATGTTTCAAGTTGTGTAGAGGGAGATGGAGCGGGAAACAAAAAAAGCCTCAAGGAGGCCGTTTGCGATGCATCTCATGGGCATGAAGAGCATCTGAGGATGGGGTGAATACAAGGGGTGAAGCGCCAAATACAGAAAGCAAAAAGCCCTTATAAATCAATGACTTATAAGGGCTTTGCATACTGGCGGAGCGGACGGGACTCGAACCCGCGACCCCCGGCGTGACAGGCCGGTATTCTAACCAACTGAACTACCACTCCTGGTAGACAACGTTCACTTCTTTCGAAGCCAAGTGCTGACGACTTGTTTGACCAACTTCACCGAAGTGAAACTGGTGACCCTAAGGGGATTCGAACCCCTGTAGCCACCGTGAAAGGGTGGTGTCCTAGGCCTCTAGACGATAGGGTCAAAACCTCGGACTTTCAAAATACATGTCGACTTTGGTGGAGGTAAGCGGGATCGAACCGCTGACCTCTTGCATGCCATGCAAGCGCTCTCCCAGCTGAGCTATACCCCCCTTGTTTCAAGTTTCCCTGAATCCGTCGAGCTTCGAATTATAGCCCGAAATTTTGGGGCTTTTAAAAACTACGCACTGATTTTCAATCGAGCACAGACTTCTTCACGCGCCATGAGTTCAATCACAGCATCCAGCGAAGGCGTTTGTGGCGTGCCCAGCAACAGCACGCGCACAGGCATGGCCAGTTGCGGCATCTTCAGACCAGCCTCGGTGAGCACCTGCTTGATGGCTGCAGCAATCGCCGGCTTGCTCCACTCGCAGTTGCTCAAGGCCTTGGCCAAACTTGCCAGCGCAGGTTGCACCGCCGGCGTCACGTGCGTGGCGATGTCCTCGGCACTGGCGTCAGCACCGCTGCCGATCAACGTGATCCAACCGGCCAATTCGACCAGTGTGCTGCAGCGGTCTTTGAACAGGCCGCAAGCCTTGGTGACACGTGTTGCGTCCATTGACACGCCCTGCTGTAGCAGGAATGGCACGAGCAATTCAGCGAGCTTGTCGTCGGCCGTGGCCTTGATGTGCTGGGCATTCACCCAGCGCAGTTTGGCCTCGTCAAACTGCGCGGCGCTCTTGCCCAGATGGTCTAGGTTGAACCATTGCAAAAATTGTTCACGGCTGAAAATCTCGTCATCGCCGTGGCTCCAGCCAAGGCGCGCCAGATAGTTCACCATGGCGTCGGGCAAGTAGCCTTCCACCGCGTATTGCGTCACGGCTTTGGCACCGCTGCGCTTGCTCATTTTTTCGCCCTGCTCGTTCAGCACGGTCGGCAAGTGCGCGTAGACCGGAACGTCTTTGCCCAAGGCCCGAAAAATATTGATTTGCCGCGGCGTGTTGTTGACGTGATCGTCACCGCGAATCACGTGCGTGATGGCCATGTCCATGTCGTCGACGACCACGCAGAAGTTGTAGGTCGGCGTGCCATCCGGGCGGGCGATCACGAGGTCATCGAGTTCGTCGTTGCTGATTT
The DNA here is from genome assembly GCA_947374505.1 of Comamonadaceae bacterium. Classification (GTDB taxonomy): domain Bacteria; phylum Pseudomonadota; class Gammaproteobacteria; order Burkholderiales; family Burkholderiaceae_C; genus Polaromonas. The sequence goes on from CANCCE010000100.1 coordinate 6,057, forward strand.
CAATCCGGCCTTTGACTTTGTCGTCCCAGACCACGGCACCGCCTTGCGGATTTTTGAAACGCAGCACCGGCTGCACGCCTTCAGGCACAAGCGGCAAGACTTTGCCCGCCTCTGGGCGCCAAGTGCCGTCGTAGCGAGGCTTTTGTTTGGCGGCCATTTGCTGTTCGCGCAGGGCGTCGAGTTCAGCCATGCTCATGTAGCAAGGATAGACATGACCAGCGGCCTGCAACTCGGCCAGCACGGTCTTATAGCGGTCCATGCGCTGCATTTGGTAGAACGGGCCTTCGTCGTAGTCGAGGCCGAGCCAACGCATGCCTTCGATGATCACGTCGACCGAGGCTTGATTCGAGCGATCCAGATCGGTGTCTTCGATGCGCAAAATGAAATCACCGCCCGTCGAACGCGCAAAGGCCCAGGGATACAGCGCCGAACGGATGTTGCCGAGGTGGATAAAACCCGTCGGCGATGGCGCGAAACGCGTTCTTGTCTTTTGTGTCATTGGTGTCTTAGTCGATCAAGCCGAAGTGCTTAGGCCAATGCGTTCAAGCTGCGCAAGCCTTTTTCAAGGTCGGCTTTCAAGTCGTCAATATGTTCCAGGCCAACGGCCACACGGATCAAGGCCTGCGAGATGCCGGCAGCTTGACGCTGCGCTTCGCTGAGTCGTCCGTGCGAGGTCGTGGCCGGGTGCGTGATGGTGGTTTTGGTGTCGCCCAAATTGGCGGTGATACTGCACACCTCAGTCGAATCAATCACATGGAAAGCGTTCTTCCGCGTTGCCTCCGGGCCAGCCCCTTTGACGTCAAATGACAGCACCGCACCACCCATGCCGGACTGCTGCTGCATGGCCAAGGCATGTTGTGGATGCGATTTCAGGCCAGGGTAGTAAACACGCGCCACACCAGGCTGCGCTTCGAGCCAGGTCGCCAACGCCAGCGCGCTGGCGCTTTGCGCCTGCATGCGAATCGACAGCGTCTCCATGCCCTTGAGCACGACCCAGGCGTTGAAGGCCGACAGCGTCATGCCGGCACTGCGCATCACCGGCACGAACTTGTCGTCAATGAGTTTTCGAGTAGCACAAATCGCACCGGCAATCACCCGACCTTGGCCGTCAAGATATTTGGTGCCCGAATGGATGATCAGGTCAGCGCCCATCGCCGTCGGCTGCGACAAAGCCGGTGAGCAAAAGCAGTTGTCCACCGCGAGCAGCGCGCCTGCGGCGTGGGCGACGTCAGCCAAGGCGCGGATATCGCACACTTCGGTCAGCGGGTTGGTCGGCGTTTCAGCAAACAAGAGTCGCGTATTGGGCTTGACGGCGGCTTGCCATTGCGCCACATCGGTCTGCGAGACAAAGCTACTTTCAACACCGAACTTGCCGAACTCACTGCCAATCAGTTTGATGGTTGAGCCAAACACCGACTGCGAACAAATCACGTGGTCGCCGGCCTTCAGCAAGCCCATGCACATCAACATGATGGCGGCCATGCCGCTGGAGGTGCCGATGCAGGCTTCCGTGCCTTCAAGGGCGGCCAGCCGTTTTTCCATACTGGTCACCGTCGGGTTGGTGAAGCGCGAGTACATATAGCCCTCTTCCTCACCCGCAAAGCGGCGCATGGCGGTGGCCGCGTCGGGCTGCACAAAGCTGCTGGTCAGAAACAGGGCTTCGGAGTTTTCACCGAATTGGCTTTTGTCTTCAGCCACGCGCACGGCGAGCGTGTCGCGGTGCAAATTGGCGGGTAATGTCTTAGCGGTCATGGCGTTCTCTTCTTCTCAACTCGTCAAGCCTCTTGTGGATTGGGCAGCGCCAAGCGCGACACATCGACGTCGCCTTCTTCGCTGCTGCTCTCACCACGGGCTGCGTTCATTTTGGCGATCGTCTCGGGGGTGATGTCGCCGGTGATGTAAATACCGTCAAAGCAAGAGGCGTCAAAGCCGTCGAGCTTGGGGTTGAGCGAACCGATGGCGCGCTTCATCCCTTCAATGTCCTGATAGATCAGCGCATCGCAACCGATGGCCACACGGATTTCTTCGACGGTGCGGTCATGCGCCACCAACTCAGTCGCCGTCGGCATGTCGATGCCGTAGACATTGGGAAAGCGTACCGGCGGCGCGGCACTGGCCAGATACACCTTGCGGGCACCGGCGTCACGCGCCATCTGAACAATTTCCCGGCTGGTGGTGCCGCGCACGATGGAGTCGTCCACCAGCAGCACATTACGGCCCTTGAACTCACTGGCAATGACGTTGAGTTTTTGGCGGACAGATTTCTTGCGCACGCCTTGGCCGGGCATGATGAAGGTGCGGCCGACATAGCGGTTTTTGACAAAACCTTCGCGGTACGGAATACCCAGTAAATGCGCCAGTTGCGTGGCGCTCGGACGGCTGGATTCAGGAATCGGGATGATCACATCGATCTCGTTCGGCGGCACGGTCGAGACCACGCGCTTGGCCAGCGTTTCACCCAGATTAAGACGCGCTTGATAGACCGAAATACCATCTAGAACAGAGTCAGGTCGGGCCAGATAAACAAATTCAAAAATGCAGGGCTTGAGCTGCGTTTTTTCGGCGCATTGCTCGGCACTGACCTCGCCCTGCATGTTGACAAAGACGGCTTCGCCGGGGGCAATATCCCGCTCAAACTGGTGCGCCGTGCCTTCCAGAGCCACGGATTCGCTGGCCACCATGACGGTGCCGCCGTTTTCATTTTGACCACGGCCTAGGCACAGTGGCCGAATGCCATAAGGGTCGCGAAACGCCAGCAAACCATGACCCGCGATCAGCGCCACCACGGCATACGAGCCCTTGACGCGTTTGTGCACACCGCGCACGGCAGCGAACACATCGGCGGCTTTCAAGGGCAGACCGCGGGTGGTTTTTTCGAGCTCGTGTGCCAACACGTTCAAGAGCACTTCGGAGTCGCTGTCGGTATTGATGTGGCGATGGTCGGTGTTGAACAGCTCCGCCTTCAGCTCGGCTGCATTCGTCAGGTTGCCGTTGTGGGACAGCACCAAGCCAAACGGCGCGTTAACGTAAAACGGCTGCGCTTCATCTTCGCTGAAAGCATTTCCCGCAGTCGGGTAGCGGACTTGACCTAAACCCACGTTGCCGGGCAAGGCCCGCATATTGCGCGTGCGAAAGACATCACGCACCATGCCCTTGGCTTTGTGCATAAAGAACTTATGCCCGAGCTGGGTGACGATGCCCGCGGCATCTTGGCCACGGTGCTGCAACAACAAGAGACCGTCATAAATCAGTTGATTGACCGGGGCGTTACTGACAACACCAACTATTCCGCACATGATGGACCATTCATAAATTAATTCA
>CANCCE010000101.1 GCA_947374505.1 Comamonadaceae bacterium
GGCTTTTTACCCACCACATCGGTGAAGGTGCCGCCCCGGTCGATCCAGAACTGCCAGCGTTTGTCGGTCATCGTCTTGCTTGTCACGCATTACCTTTCAAGGGTTTCAGAAAGTATCATCTGCCAATGCTGCAAACAACATGTTCCCACACTGATGCTCGCCCGAACGGGCAGGGCTATTGCTGATGCTGCCCGTCCTCGCCATTTGCATCGGTGCATCGGTCGGCGCGCTAGGGCGCTGGGGTTTGAGCCTGTGGTTGTCGCCCGGCAGCTGGCTGCCGTGGGGAACGCTGGCGGCGAATCTGATCGGCGGATACTTGATTGGCGTGGCGATTGCCCTGTTTCAGGCGATGCCGCAACTCGACCCAATCTGGCGCTTGCTGCTCATCACCGGCTTCTTAGGCGGCCTGACCACCTTCTCGTCTTTCTCCGCTGAAGTGGTCACCCTCCTGATGGCCGAGCGCTACGGCTTGGCGCTGCTAACCGCAGGCCTGCATGTGATCGGCTCCCTGACCATGACGGTGCTGGGAATCAAGAGTCTGGCGCTGTTGATGGCGGCTCGCTTTCACTGAGCCTGAAGTCGGATTTCATGGACTTATTCGCTTTACCGAAAGCGTTTTTGACAAGGCTTACCAATACTGCTAACTTCTCGTTTTTTATAAGCTCAGCAGTTCAATATGGCGCACCAAAGTATGTCCAAAAAAAAGGGTCAGCGCCGCGGTCTTTGGGTGGCTATTCTGGTCGCAGCACTGGTTCTAGGATTTGAGTTATTTTTAATCAAGCACATTCCAGTTACGCAGCAAAGCAATGTGGTCGGCATTCAATATGTTGTTGCCAGTGAGGCCTTCAAATCGAGGCCGCCGTCGCCCATGGGACCTCAAGAATTTTGTGAGTCATGGACGGGCCAGGCCAGCAGCCAGGTCGACTGTAGAACGGCGCTGTCAATCTCAAGTCTGCAAGCACTGAAGTCAGACTCCGCCGACAACACACTTGCTCAGGCCCAAGCGCAAGCGCAGTTGCACCTGACATGGATGAAATCCCTGCGCAGCGAAATGGAAGGCCAAGCCAAAGACCGACCCATACAAACCACCTTGCTGGCCGCTTTGAATGCCCGCATTGATGCGGCAGACCGCCTCAACGAACCCGTGCTGACCACGCAAAGTTCAGACCCCTACCCGCGGATGTTTCAGGGGTTGTCGCTCATAGCGGGTAAGAGCTACGACAGCCTGAGAGATCAATTCCCGGCCAAGCACTGGGACATTGCCCCTCTGCTGAATGGCGGTGAAATTTTGCTGGAACGCGCGCAGACGCAAGAAAACACGCTGAACCGATTGCCTTGGCTGGTTTTGTTGAGTTCGGCCTTGTTGCTGGCGCTGGGCTATTGGCGGGACCGTTGGACCGGCTTGGTCTGCATCGGCATCTACCTTGGCATCACGTCACTCGGCCTGCTTCTGGCAGCGGATGCTGCAACGCAATATGGCCAAAACAGCGTGTCCTACAGTTTGAATCCTCTGGGCAAACAGCTTGACCGACAAATGGACGTACAACTCGCCGGTTACCTTTTGCTAGGCTTGATTTTGCTGTTCAAACCGTGGCTGCCCAAACTCTCCAGCTTCGTTTTGCAGCACCACTTCGCGAGTGTCTGGATCGTTGCGTTGCTGGTCGTGACGGCCTACTCTCTGCAAAGTCACGCCATTGGCTCTGAGACACTCAAATTGGGGCTGGTCCTGCTCGCAGCCGGATTGATGACAGACCAGGGGCGGGTGCTGCACCTGATTCGCAAATACGCGCCCGATGTGTTTCGACCCAGCCTGATGTGGCGCGCCTTCAGAGGCAGGCGTAAGCCTGACGCGACGGTCAGCAGCGCGACCCGTCAAGTATTGGGCCACATCGCCGGACCTCTGCTTCACTTTTCAGCTTTTGGCTTTGCGGTGCTGCTGCTGGTGTCGATGGTGTTCAAGGACCTTGGCGGGGCACTGATTGCCGCACTGATATTGATAACCACCCTTTTCCTTTTCTTTGGTTCCCGCCCTGCGCTGCTGTCGCTCACGGCCATGGGCTTGGCAGGTGCCGTGCTGAGTCAAACCGACAAGGTGCAGCGGCGCATACAACTCATGCTGGACCCGATGACCGCACCGGTCAGTGATTTCGCGCGATTGGCGGCCTTTAGCGAAGCCTCCAAACCCAGCGGCTTTGGCTTGGGGCAGATCGCTTGGTGCAACCAGGAAGGCACTTGCCTGCCAATGCAAGTGCTCAGTGACTACGTGCCGACCTTGCTGAACGGTCTGTGGGGACCGCACGTGACGCAACTTCTGTTTGTTGGCCTTTGCCTTTACTTTACCGCCATGGCCGGTCTGGCTTGCTGGCGTTATTTGACTGACAGCGGTAGCCAACGGCTGATGGTCATGGTGGCATTTCTCCTGTTCCTAGCAAGCGTTTTTCAAACCGTCATCACGTTTTTTGGGAACTGGCGATGGATCCCCTTGACGGGTTTGGGGGTCCCGCTGTTGAGCATCGGTATTTCATCGATGCTGGCACCGACCCTGGCCATCGCCCTGCTACTGACTTGCAACGGTCGCTCAAGCGCTTCGTCATGACCCACCACACGCGTGAACTCCTGACCAGGCTGATTTGGTTGGCACTTTCGATGCTGGCGCTGCTGGCTGCCACGATGCTCTGGTTCAGCTATAACGCTGACGACTCAGCCGTCTCCTCGATCTTCAAACCCGGCCGCAAAATTGCGCAGCTGAATGCCATGGCGAAAGCCCTGCAAGACGCCCAGTCTCCCGATGCGCCTGCGGTCAATCCAAAACCGCAACCCATTGCCTGCGACGCCCGTGGCATGGCGATTCTCAAAATCAGGGTGATGGAGAGCTTTGCACTGAGTCCGGATCAAGCCGACCAACTGATCGGACGCATGCACGACCGCATCGACTTTTCGCAGCGCTGCACTGAATGGGTCGACAACATGCAGACGCTGGCCAAATACCAATCGGGCCATGCACAAACCGTCCGATCCGTCCCCCTGGCACAGCCTTTTGATGAGGCGCTGTCAGAGCAGGTCTCTTGGACGCGGCGTTTACCGTGCCTGTTCTACAGCATCGGACCGCAGCTGGGTCTGGCTGCGGGCAATCCGGTTCAATGCTTTCGGGAGCAGCTCGTCTTCAGCACACCGCCGCGCGACATCCACAATGGCATGCAGCAGGCGATTGGCCTGAGCAAAAGCCTGCTGGCCAATGCCAATACATCGGCTTTTCTCAGCCTGAATCAACGTGACCTGTTGCTGACCCTTGATGACAAAATGCAACCGGTGTTGGATGGCATGAGCCGCTGCCTCACGCAACCTGACAGCTGCCCACGCAGTGTCCGGCTGCCGGCGCTAAAGCATGTATCAGCCGTCATCATGGACGTCCAGTCCGGTGATATTCTGGCAACGCTCTGCTGGTCTGGCCCCTGCGACAAGCTCAAGGCCATGGGGCCGTTGGGTGCCCTGCTGATCGAGACGCCGCCGGCCTCTACCGCCAAACTGTTGCATGCGATGGTGTTGGCGCAAGGCGGTACGGTTGATGGGTTGATGCTGCAGCGACAGATCAAAACGTCCGGTCAGGAAATAAACTCAGTCGTCAGTAAGCGCAACGAGTGGTGGGAAAAGCAAGCGATTTGCGATGCACGCTCAGGCCCATGCCAGCATCCAAGATTGGTCGAGGAGATGGCTGAGCAACTTGGCTGGGGCACTGACTGTCGCCCCGCTGATATTCAGTGTGGCCGCTTGGGCCTGCTGCGTGAAACTGATTCGATGATTTTCTCAGGCTTCATCGGTCGACTCAAAGTGACCAACCCCCAGGCAAAAGCCAGCACCATGATGGACTGGAAAGACTACGACCAGATCCGTCAGGGCAAAAAGAAGTCGCCCGCCTCCACCAGCTACTTCAATACGGCGCTGGCCGTCCAGTCGGCCATTGGCGCAGGTGATTCACGCACCAGCGCGTTAGGCTTGGCCCACTTGTCGAGTCATATCGCCCGTATGGCACAAGGCCAGCCACCCCAGCGGCCCGCCCTGATCCGGCCTTTGACCAACGGCACCATCGCCATCAGAGGAAGCGAACCCAGCGCGGCCCAACGCAACACGGCCATGACGGTGATGGGAGGCATGCGCAAGGTCCTCGAACCTGCCGAAGCGGGTTGGAGCGGGTCGGGCACCGTGGCCGGTGCCTTCCAGCGCGAATTCAAACGGACCTGCGCAGAGGACTGCGGTATTTGGGCCAAGACCGGAACCGTCAGTCAGCAAGATCGAGGCTTTGCCGGGGCCACCCTCTTCAGCGGGATCATCGACCTGCCGCGACTGCAGCAGTGGCGGTATAAAAATGACACCCCAACGACTGGGCGACGCATCGCCATCGGCGTGATCGTCCATCCGAAAGCGCCGGGGCACAGCGTGCACCTCGCGGGTGAGATAGCCATGCAACTGGCATCCGAGTTGTCCTTCCAAGGAGCCCCCCAGTGACAGCAGACAGCAGCACCAGCCGTCGTTACCACTTTGACGAAGACAGCCTGCCCGCCGTTCAACTGCTGGCTTTTTCGCTTGAGCTCCGGAAATTACTGCAGTCACGCGGCCAGCTGACCGGACTCATACCGAAGTCTGTGTATGAGGCGGTACCCACCTCAACTTTTCAAGAGCTCATTTACGACACGCTGTCGCCGCTGCATGTGGACCTCGCCCATCGTCTGACCTTGAAGGTTCATGACGCTGCGCATTTTGAAATCAAGATCGACACTAAAGGAAACGAACCATGAGTTTGATGGACTTATTCAAAAGCGGTGGCGCCAAGTCATCTGTCGAAACCTTCAAGACACGTCACACCGACGAGTTTGCAGACTCGGTGCTACTGGAGCTTAAAAGTGTCGCGACAGAGGCCGTGAAGCGGGCGATTGAAGCACGTGAATCGCGCTACATGAAAGCCGTTCTGGACGAAAGCTACTTCGTTCTAGACAGCTTGGTCATTACGCCCAAAGATCGGGACATCGCCCAAAAATTTGATGAATTTTTGACGACCCATGAGGCCGTTGATCCGCAGTTTAGACGGCAGTTTTTTCAGCAGGTGATTCAACGGGAATACCGCTCGTCCCGCGGCAGCTCAGTACGGGTACCGCCAGAATTTGAAGCCAACGTGCAACTCGGGCAAGACTCACTAGATAATTTGACCAGCGAAGAAGGCTTTCAGATTGCACTGAAAGGCCGCCGAATTTCGTTCACCGTCGAGGCCAGCCTGAGTGGTCCGCTGAAGCGTGAAGCACCAGCGGGACGCTTTGGTAAAGCGTTTTCAACGCAGCCACCGGGAGCACCAACGCTGGATGAGGCTGCAGCGTTTTCAGGCCAGCCAGGTGACAACCCTCCACGGTCCAACCGCAAGTTGGAGATCAAGCTGACGGACGCCCTTGGCGACAGCCAGCACACGCTGGTCTTACCCGCCCTGATCGGACGCGAGCCGGAGCCGATGTGCAAGCAATATGGCCTCACCCCCTTGCGCGTGGAGTCCACTTTTGTGTCGCGCCAGCAACTCGTGGTGCTGGAGGTTGCCGGCCAGGTCTATTACTTTTTACCGGACAGTGCCTCACTCAGTTGCGTGCGTGCCGACGGACTGGTGCTCGAAAAGCTCAAACTCTACGCGCTGGATGCCACTACAAGCACAGTCCTGCGCAGTGGTATTCCGCCTGAGGGAGTGAGCGCCAATCATCTGCAGGGCTCCAATGCGGACTACGCGGTTATCCAATTGAGTCTTGCCGGCCACAAAGGGACACCGCGCCCGAAAGCTGGCGCATGAGCCTGCGCTGTGTGCATGCCTGTGCATTGAACGTGAGCGCTGAAGAGTCCATGGGCTTCGACGCTTTCAGCGCCAACACAGAAGACTGTATTTTCACCTTGTGCGACGGTGCTAACAGCTGCCCCGAGAGTGGTACTGCAGCGCGTTGGCTCAGCCGGGTGATGGCGCAGGTTGACACGGAGAATCTGAAAGACAAGCTGATCTCGACACATATCGACATGTGCGAAAAATTTCCTGAAACAGGCAGTACCTTGCTGCGGGTTCATGCGCATGCACAAGGACTTGAACTGGCCACCCTGGGTGACAGCTTTCTTTGGCTGTTCAATAAACCCTGGGGCGGGCTGGCACCCTGGCGCTGTATTGACCAACTGCCACGCGACGTTGATGAAGAAGGCAACCCGACACAGCTTGTCGGCTCTGAGGTCTGCCACACCTTGCACACCAAGCTGCACCCACCCAAAGGGCTTTACTGCGCTGTCCTGATGTCAGATGGGCCGGGCCTTGTCACCGTTGAGACGCACCTGCAAGCCCGAGTGGCGCTGCTCGGTCGTGCCGAACCCAGCGCTGCCGACCTCGACTACCTGTGCCATTCGCTGGCGATGGATGCCCATGCCGCCGGTTGCCGTGACGACAACAGCGTTGCGATGGTCTGGCTCAAATACACCTGAGGAACACGCTTTGGCTGACGACTTTATCAAGCCCTTCGACGACCGTTACACACAATCCCGCGAGTACCAGTTTCTCGATTTATTAAATCAGTTGCATGCGGCCGTACCAACTGTTTTTTCGAATGACACACAACTCGGGCAGATCAGGATGGCGCATGTGGGCGTCACCCTGAATGAATGGCTGCAGGCGCTTCCCGCCACGGCGAAAGGACAGTCTCAAGCATTGAACGCATTGCAGCAGGCGCTGAGCATCAGCCGCAGCGTGGCCAAGTTGGATGTGTGGCACTTCGATCTGGCGTTTCGTAATTTCATGGTTGAGCAAGCCAACGCTTTCACACCACCGACGGTGCGTCTGATTGATTTCAGTTTGGCAGTCTCACCGCGTTTTCCAGTAGAAAAACCGCTGTGGATGCTGCCCGATGCCCATCACCAGCACCCCGCTTTGCACGCGGCCATCACGGAAGATTGGCAGCAATTTTTTCGTCGCAATCATCGACCCGAACCACCAGCTTACAACCAGGAAACCGAAATTCCAATGACGCTGTACCGGGCTGACTGGACTAACGATCTGGCTGTAGACCGCATCAAGCAGCGCTGGTGTGTCATCACGCACAGCTTGGGCATGATGTTGATGGAATGTTCACCATTTACCTGCTTGACCGCCGAGTGCCGTACGGAAATTGAGGAGCGCGGCAGGGGCTTGCTGCACCTGACTTCAGAGAATCAGGCCGAGTTGGCTCTGGAAGCCACGTTGCAGTGGTTGTCGACGCAGTTCAGCGCACCGACCCCAAGGCCGCGGGCGCAAGCAGCTGAAACACCAGCCGAACCCATCGTCACGCCACCTCCACCTCCACCTCCACCTCCACCGCCGCCGCCGCCGCCGAGCATCGCCGCGCTTGACATCCCCGCGCCAAGCATCACAACTTTTCCATCGGCAAGACTATCAAAGACTCGGTTGCTCATCAGTGGCCTGATCATCGGGTTGGCTTATGCGCTGATGGATGCCGTGTATGCGGCGCATCACCTGCGTGTAACGCCCTATACCTTGACGGTGGTGATGGTGACGGTGGTGCTGTCAGGCATCTTGCTGGTGGGCCTGTTTTTTTCGGAACGCCGAGCCCGTCTAGTTAGCCGGTTGAGCCAGACGCAAGGCTTCGCCTTGGTCGCCCTCGCACTTGAGATTTGGACACAAAGAGCGCCTGACCCGTGGCCGGCCGGATTCGCGGTTTTAGGCCTGATCTTGCTAACACTCAACCTGGTGGCCAAGCCCGAAAAAAGAGGTTAAAAGTTTCCCATCAACTCGGTTAATGTGATCTTGCCACAGCCCTCCAAGGATTTAGTATCGATTTTCAGTGACCTAGAAATATAATACTCAGACTAATATTTTTAAAGGAGAATATAAATGTCATCTAAACCAATAAATAAATTCGAAGATCCATCTGAAAACATTTTTCTCAGCAGCCCCAATTCGCCTCACATAAATCAGCCTTTTAATTTTATAAGAGGCCCTGATACGGGAATTCCGATCACTGCCCGTGAATTTACATATAGAACTTTTGACGGAAGTGGTAACAACCTACTGCATAGTAATATGAATGCAGCAGGCACAGACTTTATTCGCATTACTCCGGCACATTTTGCAGATGGTGTTAGCGCGATTCGCACAGATCTACCAAATGCAAGAACGATTAGCAATATCGTCGTTGCAGGAAGCGGTGACGTCCCCAATGCAGAGGGATTATCAGGAATGATGTATGCATGGGGCCAGTTCGTCGATCATGATTTAGATCTCTCATTCTCAGATGGTAAAACTAATATCAGCATTAGCATTCCCACTGGTGATCCAAAACTCAGTGCATCGATGATTCCGATGACACGAACACAAATTGACCCACTCACCGGGATTGCCAATAATCCTGCACTTGCGGTCAACGGTGTTTCCGGCTGGCTCGATGCATCTCAAGTCTACGGTTCGTCAGAGGCTGTGGCGGCAAGTTTAAAAACAGCTAATGGTTATTTAATTACCTCTACAGGCAACAATCTTCCTATTGTGAATGGTGCGTTTGTGGCCGGCGATATTCGTGCGCAAGAAAATCCTGACTTAACAGCGTTGCAAACTCTTTTTTTAAGGGAGCACAATTATCAAGTAGACCAGTTAAAGAAAGCTCATCCAGATTGGACCGGTGAAAAACTTTATCAGCAGGCTCGAGCCATCGTAACGGCGGAAATAGACAACATTACTTACTCAGAATTTTTACCCCATTTATTGGGTCAAGGGGCAATTTCAGCTTATCACGGCTACATGCCCAATGTGAATGCGACCATTAGCGAAGAATTTGCTGGAGCCGCATTTCGTTTTGGCCATTCCATCGTCTCTGCAAACCTGCAAAAAATGGGCGAGCAAGGTCAAAATCTAGGAGCATCCTTGAGCCTGAAAGATGCCTTTTTTCAATCACCCACCGACTTTATCGCCGACGGCGGTGCGGCGGGTCATTTGCGGCATTTAGCCGGTGATCTTTCTAATGCGCTAGACGTGCATATTGTTGAAGACCTGCGAAATTTTTTGGATGTTCCACCAGTCGCCATGGATTTAGCAGCGATCAATATTCAGCGCGGCAGAGATCTTGGGCTAGGAACGCTAAATGAGACGCGCGCAGCCCTGCATCTAAAAATATATACTGATTTTAATCAAGTCACCAGTGACAAAATAACGGCTCAGGCGCTCAAACAGGCTTATGGCAGTGTAGATAAAATTGATTTATGGGTTGGTGGACTTGCTGAAGACCACCTTCCAGGCGCGATGCTTGGTCAAACCTTTGATATTATTATTGCCCAACAATTTCAAAATCTTCGCGACGGTGATCGGTACTGGTTTGAAA
>CANCCE010000102.1 GCA_947374505.1 Comamonadaceae bacterium
GTGAAGGCCTTCAGGTAGTCGCTGAAAACCCCTGCATCGACGGTGTCGCGTTTGAGTTTCAGAATCAATTGACACAGCGCCGGCGTGAGCCGCTGACCCAGCGATTTTTCAACCACCCCCGCCGCCGCCTGATCGTTGGTCGCCGCAGATTCGAAAAACGCCATCACGTCTGGCGGGAGTTTCGAGCCGCAGGCAGGCACGGGGGTCACGCCCACCACCGCCACGACACGTTGCGGTGCATTGATCGCCAAGCGCTGCGCCGCCATGCCACCCATGGAGTGGCCGACCACCGAGAAGCGTTGCCAACCGAGGGCGTCAGCCACTTCCAGTGCGTCTGTTGCCATTTGATCCATGGTGTGCGGCCCGGCTATTTCTCTGGACGCGCCATAGCCTCGGTAGTCCACAAAGGCATAAGTGAAGCGGGCTGTGTCCAGCAGTGCGTAGCTGGGTTGCCAGATGCTGTGGTCGCCAAACCAGCCGTGAAGTACGAGCAAAGGCGTGGGTCCGTTTCCAATCAGTTCATAGGCAATCATGGGGGTCTCCTGTCCTGTTGTGAGGGATCATTCGCCTTTGATGTCAGCGGCTTTGACAATGCGTGCCCACTGGGCATTTTCACGTGCAATTTGCTCGCCGAACTTGGCTGGGCTGTCGCCTAGGATGAAGATGCTTTGGGCTGCAAATTGCGCCTTGATCTCTGGCGATTCGAGCACGCGCCGGAGCTGAGTGCTGAGTTTCTCCACCACGTCGGCAGGTGTTCCTGCCGGTGCATTGAGCCCAAACCACAAGGCGGAACTGAAGCCATTAACGCCAGCTTCCGCGAAGGTGGGGACGTCGGGCAAGGCAGGCATGCGGCCCTGGCCAATCACCGCCAAGGCCTTCAGTTTTCCGGCTTTGATTTGGCCCATCACTGGCGTTGCAGGCGCAAACGACACTGTGACCAGCCCCGTCAGCACGTCGGTGATAGTTTGTGTGCTGCCGCGGTAGGGCACGTGGTTCAGCTTGATGCCGGCGGTTTGATTGAAGAGTTCGCCATAGAGATGCGTGAAGGTGCCATTGCCCGACGACGCGAAGGTCATCTTGCCGGGCGCGGCCTTGGCGGCGGCAATCAAGGCGGCGACGTTGTTGGAAGGGTCTGCAGCCGCTGTAACCAGCAGCACCGGGTTCTCGCCGATCAACATGACGGGGGCTAAATCACGGGCGAAATCAAACTTCAGATTCGCAGAAACGTTTTGATTGATGACGTTGGCGGTCGTGCTCAAAAGCAAGGTGTAGCCGTCGGCGGGTGCCCGCGCGACGGCTTCGGCTGCGATGCTGCTGCCCGCTCCGGTGCGATTTTCAACCACCACCGGCTGGCCGAGGCCTTCTCCCAGTTTGGGGGCGAGCAGTCGCACGATCAGATCACCGGTCGTGCCTGCCGGAAATCCCACCAAAATTTTGACCGGCTTGTCGGGGTAAGCCGCTGACGCTGACACCGTGGACAACAGACTGAACGCCAGTGTGGCAAAGAAGGAAACAGGCAGTTTATTCATGGGGCGCCTCATGGAAGTGTTCATGGATGAAGGGCGAAAAAATCAGCGTGAACCGAGCACATTTCCCAGCAAGCTCGCGCCATACAGCACGGCGTTGCTTTCGTTGAATCTGGGTGCTGTGGCTAAATATTGCTTCACTGCTTTGACCGCGTCTGAGGGGAAGCCGATCAGCCGCTCAGCGGCGGCGCGGCCTTGCGCCTCCAGTTGGTCGGCTGCGCAGACTTGGCTTAACACGCCAGCGCTCAAGGCCCACTGGGTATCCACTTCGTCGGCGGTGTAAACCAAGTGCGCGATGGTTTTGCTTGGCATGCGGTCTAGCAGGGGCGCCATGGCGATGCACGGCGGAATGCCGCGGTCGAGTTCACGCAATCGAAAGCTGCTGCCTTCGGCGGCGATCGTCAGGTCGCACACCGCCGCCAGCACCAGACCAATGCCCCAAGCGCGGCCATTGACCAAGCCGACGATGGGCTGTTCACAGCGTCGCAGCGCTGCATACAAGGCGACGATGGGGCCGGCATCATCGCGCAGCACATCCAATGCATTGACGCCGGCACCCGGTGCCGGCGGTTCAATCTCGCGGCCCAAACAAAAGTCGGCACCCTCTGCGCGCAGCAGAATCACGCGGCACCCCGAAGCCCGATCCAGCGCCGTCGCCAGCGCCAAGGCCATCGGGTTGGTCAACCGGTTGTTGGCCTCAGCCCGGTTGATCGTGATGGTCGCGATGTCGTCTTGCTTTTGAAAATGAATGGTGTCTTGCATGGGGGTAAATTTTCACCTCAACATTCAAGCAAAATACAGCCATGTCCAATGAATGGACATGACCAGAGCGGTCGGTTTTTAAGCCCGGTTCAGTGGCTCTGTGAACCCCGATGCGCCCAAGCGGTCGTATGTTTCTCCACGGCGCTGAACAGCTCATACATCAGCATGGCCATCGCACCGATGACGATCAGCCCCGCAAAAGCCAGTGCCAGCCGTTGTTGCGAGCCGGCGCTTTGCATGAGGTAGCCAATGCCTGAGTCACCGGCGGTCATTTCGGCCAACACGGTGCCGACAAAGGCCAGTGTGATGGAGACTTTGAGTGAGGCGTAGAAGTAGGGCATGGACCGTGGCAGGCCGACTTTGACAAGCACGTCGAGGCGCTTGGCACCGAGCACACGCAGCACGTCTTCAAGTTCGGGCTCCAGCGTGGCGAGGCCGGTGGCCATGTTGACGGTGATCGGGAAAAACGAGATCAGGAAGGCCGTCAAAATACCGGGCCCCACGCCAATGCCAAACCAGACGATCAAGATTGGCACAATCGCCGCTTTGGGTACCGCGTTGAAGGCGACCAGCAGCGGGTAAATCGCTGCATAGGCTAGGCGAGATGAACCCACCAAAAACCCCAGCAGCACACCGACCACGATGGACAGGCCAAAGCCAACCATGGTGACCCAGAAGGTTTTCCAGGCGGCTTCGGCGATGGGGCCTGAGAACTCGCCCAGTGCCTGTGCAATTTGCGTGGGTGCCGGAAAGATGAACTCAGGGATGCTGAAGCCCACACACACGGCTTCCCACAAGGCCACCAGCAGTGCCAGCAAGATAAACGGCGACCAGCGCTCGAATTTTTTGGAGCTCATCATGCGGCACCTGCCTGGGTTGCAGCGTCTGCCACGCTGGTGCTGCGAATGGCCCCAATGTGGCCACGCAGCTCGTGAACGATGTCAGAAAACTCTTTGGTGTAGGTCACCTCAAGATCACGCGGACGCGGCAGATCAATCTCGCGCTTGACTACAAAGCGGCCCGGGCTCTTGCTCATCACATACACGGTGTCGGCCAAAAAGACCGACTCGCGCAGGTCGTGCGTGACCAAAATAACGTTGAAGCGCTGCTCGGTCCAGAGGTCGCGCAAGATGCACCACAACTCTTCGCGGGTGAAGGCATCGAGCGCACCAAAGGGCTCGTCCAGCAACAGCATTTTGGGTTCATGTATCAAGGCGCGGCAAATGCTCACGCGCTGTTGCATGCCACCCGACAGCTGCCACGGAAATTTGTCTTCGTAGCCGGCCAGTCCGACTTTTTGCAGCAGCTTGCGCGCGCGTTCTTCGTATTCTTTGCGCTTGGCTTTGAAGTTGCTGCGAAACGGCTCGACGATTTCCAGCGGCAACAGCACGTTGTCAACTGTGGTGCGCCACGGTAGCAGCGAAGGTGCTTGGAATGCCATGCCGGAAATTTTCAGCGGACCGGTGACGGCTGCGCCATCAATCATGATGCGCCCCTTGGACGGCATCTTCAGGCCGGTCGTCAGCTTCATGAAGGTGGATTTACCGCAGCCCGACGGGCCGACGATGGCGATGAATTCGCCTTGCCGGACTTGCAGGTCAATGGCTTCCACCGCAAAGTTTTGCTGTGCCAGCAGTTCGTCGTTGTAAGCCAGCCAGACGTCCTGAAAATCGACAAAGCTGGCCGGTGTGGGGGATGAATTCAAGATGTCGTGCCCGCTTGATTAGCGCTTGGCGGGCAGCACGTTCAGTTCAGCGGCGCTGGGCAGCATGCTGCCGTTCCAGACGGCGTCCGGGTTGACGCGGGTCTTGGTGCCAAAGGCATCAGACACCTGCGACGCCATCAGCGACAGGCGAGGACCTTTGAGCTGACCGAAACCTTCAGCGCGGGCGTCGGGACTGTTGATGACGGTGTCGATGGCGAGCTGTAAACGGCGAATTTCCAGGGGCACGTTGAGGATGCCGTCACGTGCCTTGACGTCGTTGATGGCGGCCGCTGGATTGGCCATCACGTCTTTCGCCCCTTTGGCAAAGGCTTTCAGAAAGGCTTTGACGGCGGCTGGATTTTCTTTGATCAGCTTGGGCGACGCAATGATGACGTTGCCATACATCTTCACGCCAAAGTCGGCATACGGCAGGATGGCCACGTCTTCGGCTTTGACGCCGCGTGCCTCCAGGTTCAACAGCGAGGTGAAGGTGAAGCCGGTGATAGCGTCCACGTCACCGCGGGCGAGCATGGTTTCACGCAGGGGCGGGTCCATGCTGACCCACTGGAAGCCGCTGACGTTGTTGGCTTTGGCAAAAATCGGAAAAGCGCGACGGCCGGCGTCAAACACCGGTGCGCCGAGTTTCTTGCCATTCAAATCAGCCGGCGATTTGATACCGGATTTCTTCAGCGACATGACCGAGGCCGGCGTGTTGTTGTAGACCACCATCACGGCGACGGGCTTGTTCGGCGCGTCCGGGTTGTTGGCGTGAAATTCCATCACGGAGGCCAGATCGGCAAAGCCCATGTCGTACGTGCCCGAGGCCACGCGGGTCACAGCGCCGCCGGAACCGTTGCCCGCATCGACAGTGACATCGAGTTGGTTGGCTTTGAAATAGCCTTTGGCGACGGGCGTCAGAAAGAAGGCGGCTGGGCCTTCAAAGCGCCAGTCGAGCTGGAACTTGATGGGGGTGTTCTGCGCTTGAGCTGCGCTGAAGGTGAGGACAGCGGCCAAGGCCGCAATAGTTTTAAGGAAAGTACGCGTTTTCATGGTGTTTCCAAAGTGAAAATGAATGACTTTGATGTGGAGCAATATGCATGCCAATTCCAGCGCCAAGCGCCAATTTGGACTGCCATATTTTCAGTCAACTTCTTCACTTTGCCGGCCGGCCGGGGGCGCAAAATCTCGGGATATACCCTCCCAGCCGGCGGCTAGACCCCATTCAGCGCCGACTTGTCAGTGTGTATCTGCCTGTGCTGCAGCACGTTTGACCGCCTCGTCGTCGGCTTTTGCGCCATTGAAGAACAGGTTCAGCAGCACTGCGCTGACGGAGGCCAACAAGATGCCGGACTCGATCAGTGGGTGCAGGTTGTGCGGCATCCATTGTTTGAAGTTGGGTGCGATCAGCGGGATCATGCCGATACCAATCGAAATCGCCACCACCAGCGCATTGAAACGGTTGTTTTTGAAGTCAACGCCGCCCAGAATGCGGATGCCGGTCGCGGCCACCATGCCGAACATCACCAAGCCCGCGCCGCCCAACACAAAGGTCGGCAGTGACTCAATCAATGCCGCCATTTTGGGCAGCACGCCGAGCACGATCAGGATGATGCCGCCTGCTACGCAGACAAAGCGACTGCGCACGCCCGTCACCGCCACCAAGCCCACGTTTTGTGAAAAGCTGGTGTACGGGAAAGTGTTGAAAATACCCCCGATGAGCGTGCCCAAACCGTCGGTGCGCAGGCCTCTTGTCAAAGCAGCGCGGTCCACTTTGCGGTCGGTCATTTCGCCGAGCGCGAGAAACATGCCGGTGGATTCGATCATCACCAGCGTCATGGTCAGAATCAGGATCGGGTCAAACACCGGCAATCCGAATTGAAACGGCAGCACCACGTCGACCCAGGCCGCTTTGCCGACTTTGTCGAAATTCATCAGACCCATCGCAGCGGCGACCACGCCGCCGATCACGATGCCGAGCAGCACCGAGATGTTCGCGACAAAGCCTTTGGCCAGCTTGGCGATCAGCAAGATGGAGACCAGCACCAGTGACGCAATGCCGAAGCCCGTCAAGTCGGCGTATTTGGGGTTGGGAACGGTGGCCACCAAGGCCAGACCTTTGGGCGCCGCAGGCAGGGCCGCACCGGCTGCAGCGGTGGCGTCAGCCAGCCATTTGGCGTGTTCAGGGTTGACGATGCTTGGCGCTGTGGGTCCGAACGGATTGCCAAAAATCCAGTTGATGCCAATCCGCATCAGGCTGATGCCGATGACCGCAATGATGGTGCCGGTGACCACCGGTGGAAAAAACCGCAGCATGCGGCTGACCAGCGGCGCGATCAGCATCGAGATCACGCCCGCGCCGATGATGGCGCCAAAAATCAATTGAGCGCCGACGGCGCCTGGCGTGTTGTTGGCCATGGCCACCATCGGTGCGACGGAGGCAAAGGTCACGCCCATCATGACGGGCAGCCGGATGCCGAACCACTGGGTGGCGCCCAGTGATTGAATCAAGGTCACGATGCCGCAGCAAAACAGGTCGGCAGAAATCAGCATCGCTACTTGTTCTGGGCTCAGTTTCAGGGCGCGGCCGACGATCAGTGGTACCGCCACCGCGCCAGCGTACATCACCAGCACATGCTGCAGGCCGAGGGCTGCTAGCTTGCCAGTGGGCAGTTTTTCGTCAACAGGGTGAGTGGCCCTACTCGGGCTAATGGATGCTGAATTGGCCATGGTGGACTCCGATGCTGGTGGATTGTGCGCCAAAGTGTATACACCTTATCCATGCAAAATATCAGCAAAAACCCCAATAGGGGTTGGAAATCAGCGCCAAAAAGAGCGTGGAAGCGGCGGTGCCCTGTCGGCCCGAATGGCGTTAATGAACAGGACATAAATCGCAGCGATGCGCAGCAGTATCAACGCCAGCACGGTGGCTGGCATCGGCCCTTGCATCAAGCTGTAGACGTTGAAAAAATCCATCACCAAACCCGTGAACGACACGGCGCATATAAACAGCGAAACGCGTTCAAAATGCCAATCTCGTACGTAGCTAAAAAAATAAAACGAGGCCGCCACCAGTATGAAAAGTCCACGGTATTGGAGGTAAGGGCGCAGGTCGCGTAGATCAGAGGGCACATTCAAGCCGATGCTGGTTTGTTCTGAGAAAAACGTCAGCTTGATGATGAAAAAAAGAACCGTCACCAGCAAAAAACGATTGCGCAGCTTGAAGCCTGCATCGGCTCCTTTGAGCAGCTTTCTTTCTTGCGGCGTGAGCAATTGCGCCATTTCCGCATCGCTGATCAATGGTTTGGGCATGACATCGCTTGGTCTGGGCTGGGCTTTGAAAGGCATCAGTGCAGTTCACTGGGTAATTGGGGTGGCAACCAGCGGTTGACAAAAAATTGCACAGCGCCCGAGGGCTTCGCAACAGGCTGTAAATCAGTCACCGCCTGGGCCAACTTCCGGAAATCTTTGGCCGCTTGGCTGGTCGGGGCAAACGTCAGCAAGGGTTGCAGATGTTTGTGGGCATCTTGAATCCGGGCATCCATCTCGATCGAACCGGCATAGTGAATGGAGCGACTCAGAAACTGAGCGCAGACGCGGTTGATTCTTTGAAAGAGTTCTTCACCGGCCAGCTGATTGTTGACCGCATTGGGAACCAGATAAATCTCGTCCATCGATTCATCTTCTAGCAGCACCTTGATGGTGCCGTAAGCATCGGCGATGGAGGAAGGGTCATTGCGCATGACGATAAAACGCCGATGGCAGGCCGCCATCAGGGTCATCATGGACGGTGCAATACCGGCCGCCATGTCGACGATCAAATAGTCAAGTTCTTCTTGCAGGTCGCTGAAGCTCTGAACCAATTGGGTGACTTGCACGGCCGTCAAACCTGCCAAGGTCTGGTTGCCTGAAGCACCCGAAATCAAGCGTAAATTTTGCGGTGTGGTGACAGTGACTTCGGCCAGCGTTTTCTCACCACTCAACACGTGGCTGATATTGAAAGGGCAACGCGTGCCCAGCAATATGGGGGCGTTGGCCAAGCCTAAATCTGCATCAAACAGCATGACGCGAAAGCCTTTGGCTTGCAGCGCCATCGCCAGATTGACGGCAACGGTCGTCTTCCCAGCACCACCCTTGCCGCTGGCAATACCAATCGCTTCAGTGTATTTTTGTCTCGTCAAATCCGGCAATAGTTGTTTGGTTTTTAGGTTTTTTTACTTTTAAAGTATTCACCCGGCGAACATTTCTTTCGCAATTACATCCACTCAAATATACCTTGTAAAGAGGAGGGCTTTGAACGACTCGTTAGCCCAATAAGTCGTGCAGGCTCCTGGCCACCACTTTGGTGGCGCGGCGCAGGTCTTCCAGGTCAAGCCGTTCGTCGGCCCGTTTGGCATGCGACTCCAGCACGGTGCGTGGTCCGGCCCCGTACAGAACGCCGGGAATACCCGCCTCGCCGAAGATGCGCACGTCGGTGTAGAGGGGCGTGCCGCAAGCTGGAATAGGTTCCTTGAAGACGGCGCTGGCGTTGCGTTGCAAGGCCTCGGCCAACGGCTTGTGGCCGGGCAGTGGTTTCAGTGCTTTAGACAGCAACATGCGCCTCACGTCAACATGAATGCCTTCGTCCGTGCGGCCTTGGTTAAAGTCCGCCACCGCAGCGTCTATCACGGCGCGAATGCTGGCTTCCACGGCCACCGGGTCTTCCTCTGGAATCATGCGGCGGTCTAGTTTGATCACGACCTTGCCGGGCACCACATTGGTGTTGGTGCCGCCCGAAATAAAACCGACATTCAGGTAAGGGTGCGTGATGCCCTCGACCTTGGACGTGATGTTTTGGTACAGCGCGTTTTGTGCGAAGAGGGCCGTCAAGATGCGGTTGGCGCCCTGCAGCGCGTCAATGCCGGTGTGCGGCACGGCGGCGTGTGCCATTTTGCCGTGCACGGTCAGTTCCATCTGCAGGCAGCCGTTGTGTGCAGTGATCACCTGGTAGCTGAAGCCAGCAGCAATCACCAGGTCGGGTTGAATGATCTTGTGTTGCAACAACCACGCCGGGCCGACCTCGCCGCCAAACTCTTCGTCGTAAGTGAAGATCAATTCAATGCCGCCTTGGGTTGGCTTGGCCACAGCCTCCAGCGCACGCACAGCAAAAGTGAAGGTTGAAAAATCGCACTTGCTGACGGCCGACGCGCGGCCGTAAATCTTGCCGTTGTCAATCTCGCCGCCGTAGGGGTTCTTGGTCCAGCCTTCGCCCGGTGGCACCACATCTCCGTGCGCATTCAAAGCAATGACGCGACCACCGTCACCGTAGTGCCGACGCGCCACCAAATTGGTGATGCTTTCAAG
>CANCCE010000103.1 GCA_947374505.1 Comamonadaceae bacterium
TTGGGTGCCGGCATTTACAACTACATGCCGATGGGCCTGCGCGTCATTCGCAAGGTCGAAGCCATCGTGCGGGAAGAAATGAACCGCGCTGGTGCCATTGAAATGGCCATGCCAGTGATTCAACCGGCAGAGCTCTGGCAAGAAACCGGACGCTTCGAAAAGATGGGCCCTGAAATGCTGCGCATCAAAGACCGGCATGGCCGCGACTTCGTGATCCAGCCGACCAGCGAAGAGGTCATCACCGACGTCATGCGTCAAGACATCCGCAGCTACAAACAGCTGCCGAAAAACATCTACCAAATTCAGACCAAGTTCCGCGACGAACGGCGACCCCGTTTTGGCCTGATGCGTGGGCGTGAATTCACCATGAAGGACGCCTACAGTTTTGACCGCAACCCGACAGCGGCCAAACTCAGTTACCAAAACATGGCACAGGCTTACCGCCAAATTTTTGACCGCTTCGGTCTGCGTTACCGCGCTGTCGCAGCCGACAGCGGTGCCATCGGTGGCGACCTGAGCGAAGAGTTTCAGGTCATCGCTGCCACCGGCGAGGACGCCATCGTTTACTGCCCTAGCAGTGACTACGCGGCCAACATAGAGAAGGCTGAGTCACTGGCACCTGCCGGTCCGCGCAAGGCCGCTTCCCAGTCCCTGAAACGCACATCGACACCCGACAAAAGCACCTGTGCAGATGTCGCGACTTTGCTCGGCGTACCGCTGGAAAGCACCGTCAAATCGCTGGTCTTGGCGACCGACGAGATCGGTCCCGCCGGCGAGATCATCAAAACCCGCGTCTGGCTGCTGCTGCTGCGCGGTGACCACGACATGAATGAAGTCAAGGTCGGCAAAATCGAAGGCTTGGCCAATTTCCGCTTCGCCACCTTGGCCGAAATCGAAAACCATTTCGGCTGCCAGCCGGGCTACCTCGGCCCCTTGAACTTGAAGAAACCTGTCTCGCTGGTGGTCGACCGTGAAGTCGCCGTCATGAGCGACTGGATTTGCGGCGCCAACGAAGTGGACCTGCACATCACCGGCGTCAACTGGGGCCGCGATTTGCCTGAGCCGACCTTGGTCGCTGATTTACGCAACGTGCTGGCAGGCGATGCCTCGCCCGACGGTCTGGGCGTTCTGGCGATTGAGCGCGGCATTGAAGTCGGCCATGTGTTTTACCTGGGCACCAAGTACAGCCAAGCCATGAACGCGACTTTCCTGGACGAAAACGGCAAGCCCCAGTTCATGGAAATGGGCTGCTACGGCATCGGCATCACGCGGCTGCCTGCGGCGGCGATTGAGCAAAACCACGACGAGCGCGGCATCATCTGGCCCGATGCGATTGCCCCCTTCACCGTGGTGATCTGCCCGATCAGCCCGGACCGTTTCCCCGAGGTGCAAGCGGCGGCTGACAAGCTGCATACCGAGCTGCTGGCCGCTGGTGTGGACGTTATTCTGGACGACCGGGGCGAGCGTCCCGGCGCCATGTTTGCCGACTGGGAACTCATCGGCGTGCCGCACCGCGTGACGATTGGCGACCGCGGCCTGAAAGACGGGCAGCTTGAATACCAGCATCGCCGTGACGCGGCCTCGACCAAGGTCGACGTCGTCGATGTGTTTAACTTTCTCAAGGGCAAACTGGCGCCATGAGGGAGCCGCCAGGGCGCTTAGCACCGCCACTGGATACCGTCGTTCTCTCACGTCGGCGTTGCTTGCAACGCGTCTCTGCAACAGGCCTTCTCGGCATCTTGGGCTTCATTGGCGAGACGGCCTATGCTGGCGGACAATTGGAGGAACCACTGGCCGATTCGGTTCGCACAGCCTTGACCTCGGCTGTCTCGAATCGCGCGCCGCCAGTGCCCCAGTTCAGCGACAGCGACAGCCGACGGGCCTATCAACGCTGGTCGCAGCGCATGGCGACCCAGCTTGAGGGACTCATTCCTGAAAGACACAGCCGTCAAGAATTTTTACAAACCGTTTGGTACGAAAGCAAACGCGCCGGGTTGGATCTTGCATTGGTATTGGGATTGATTCAAGTCGAGAGCCATTTTCGGAAGTTTGCCGTGTCAAGTGTGGGCGCGCGCGGCTTCATGCAAGTCATGCCTTTTTGGGTTCGCCTGATTGGCGATGGCGATGTCAGCAAGCTCTTTCACCTGCAAACCAACCTGCGCTTTGGCTGCGTCATTTTGCGGCATTATCTGGACCGCGAACATGGCGATGTGTTCATGGGTTTGGGCCGCTACAACGGATCACGCGGACAAGCGCCCTATCCTGAGGCCGTGCTGGCAGCGAGAGGCAAATGGGTCGCCGCCTGAAAGCCGCGCTCTTGGGCGAACCAAGCCAACACAGGCACGGTGCCGGGCAGCACCGGATGGACTTGCACCGGAAGTGTCTGCCAAGCGAATGACTGGCCTTCGCGCATCTGCAAATCACCCTTCCAGTCAAAGACTTTGCAGAAATTCAGCCGCACCAAGGCGTGCGGATAATCCACCAGTTCGGTACGCCACGCGTGCACAGCACCGATCGTGATGCCAATCTCTTCTTCGAGTTCGCGCCGCAAAGCTTGCTCAACGCTTTCACCCGCTTCAAGCTTTCCGCCAGGAAATTCCCAGTAGCCTTCATAGACCTTGCCGGGTGGGCGCGAGGTCAATAAAAACTCACCACCGTCCCGCATGAGAACACCGACAGCGACTTCTAACGTGGGGCGATCAGCACCACCTTCGCGCGGGCGGTCTTTGTCGGCCACCAGCAGCGGCGAGCTCATGCCGCGGCTTGACCTGCGTAGTCTCGAGCGAACTGAAAAGCGACCCGACCGCTGCGCGAGCCGCGTTCCAGGGCCCAGACCAGCGAGGCCGGTTGCGCCGATTTGATGGCCTCTGCCGTCACGCCAAAAGACGTCAACCACTGCGCGACGATGGTCAGGTATTCGTCTTGGCTGAAAGGGTAGAAACTGACCCACAGACCAAAGCGCTCGGACAGCGAAATTTTTTCTTCGACCACTTCACCCGGATGCACTTCACCGTCCGCCGTGTGCGTGTAGGTGAGGTTTTCAGTCATGTACTCGGGCAGCAGATGACGCCGGTTGCTGGTGGCGTAAATCAGCACATTCGGCGTGGCGGCGGCGATCGAGCCATCCAAGATGGACTTGAGCGCTTTGTAGCCCGACTCGCCCTCTTCAAAGCTCAAGTCATCGCAAAAAATAATGAACTTCTCAGGCAAGCCAAAGACCAGATCAACGATGTCAGGCAAGTCAACCAGGTCGCTCTTGTCAACCTCAATCAGCCGCAAACCTTGCGCTGCGTATTCGTTCAGGCAAGCCTTGATCAGCGAGGATTTGCCTGTGCCGCGCGAGCCGGTCAACAACACGTTGTTGGCGGGTACGCCCTTCACAAACTGCTCGGTATTGCGCTTGATTTTGTCCTTCTGATCCTCGATCTCTTTCAGATCGGTCAGTTGCAGGGTGCCCAAGTGCTTCACCGGCTCCAGCGAACCAAAACCGGAACTGCGTTTGCGATAGCGATAAGCCACCGAGGCTTGCCAGTCGGGCGCGCACAAGGGCTGCGGCAAGACCGACTCAATGCGGGTGACCAAAGATTCAACTCGCGCCATCAGGCGTTCAAAGGACTCATTCATGGGGGCTTTAACTTCTGTAATCTGCGTTGATCTTGACGTAATCGTAGGAGAGGTCGCAGGTCCAGACGGTGTCGACCGCGTCACCGCGACCCAACACCACGCGAACCAAAATCTCGCTTTGCTTCATCACGCGTTGGCCGTCGGCCTCGACGTAATCGATGTGGCGGCCACCGTTTTTAGCCACCAGCACATCGTCCAAATACAAATCAATCAGCGTCTGGTCCAGGTCATCGATACCGGCATAACCGACGGCGGCCAAAATGCGACCGAGGTTCGGGTCGCTGGCAAAAAAAGCCGTTTTCACTAATGGTGAATGCGCAATGGCGTAAGCCACTTTGCGGCACTCGTCGCCCGTGTTGCCACCTTCGACGCGAATGGTGATGAACTTGGTGGCACCTTCGCCGTCACGCACGATCGCCTGCGCCAGCTTCTGGGCAATGTCCATCATCGCGGCTTTGAGGGCGCGGCCATCAGCGCTGTTCAACGATTCAATCGGCGGGTGCTTGGCTTGCTGTGTGGCCACGATCACGAAAGAGTCGTTGGTCGACGTATCGCCATCGACCGTGACGCGATTGAAAGAACCTTCAGCCAACTCGCGTGCCAATTGCGACATCAGAGTCTGGGGCACGCAAGCGTCAGTCGCCATAAAACCGAGCATGGTCGCCATGTTCGGGCGGATCATGCCGGAACCTTTGCTGATCCCCGTGATGCTGACGCTGACCCCGCCCAGCGTGATGCGCGTGGAAAACGCCTTGGCCACGGTGTCGGTGGTCATGATGGCTTCAGCGGCATGGGCCCAGTTGTCTGGCCGGGCATCCGCCAGCGCAGCCGGTAAGCCAGCCTCAATACGATCATGCGGCAACGGCTCCATGATGACACCGGTCGAAAACGGCAAGATCTGCTCGGGCGACAGATTGAGTTCACGGGCCCGCGCGGTGCAACTGGCGCGTGCGCGCATCAAGCCATCAGAACCCGTGCCGGCATTCGCATTGCCAGTGTTGATCAGCATGGCGCGAATGCCATGCGAGGCACCGGCATTCAACGCCAAGTTCTCGCGGCAGATTTGCACGGGGGCGGCGCAAAAACGGTTTTGCGTGAATACCGCGCCGACCGCGCAGCCTTCATCCAGCAAGAACACCGCCAGATCTTTACGACCCGCTTTACGGATACCCGCTTCAGCGATCCCCCAGCGAACGCCGGGGACAGCATAAAGTTCAGCAGCAGGCGTAGCGACCAGGTTCACAGGCATGGGGAGTCTCCAGAGTTCAAGAACAGCGGGCCCATTGACTGGCCCCGCACCAGACGCGCCTGATCAGACCAGCTTGCCGTGGCAGGCCTTGTATTTTTTGCCCGAACCGCAAGGGCAAGCGTCGTTGCGGCCAACGCGGGGAACATAGTCACCGGCCATGCGCTGGCGTTGCTCATCCGTGGCCGCAATGACCTCGACCTCACCGGTTTCCGTCGGCGCCATGTACGTGACATTGGTGATGTTTTCAGCGCGGTTTTCCAAGGCTTCGGCAGCCTCACCCAACTGCTCTGCAGACTGAATTCTGACTGTCATCAGCATTTTAGTCACATCGTTTTTGACGCTGTCGAGCAACTGGCCAAACAACTCAAACGCCTCGCGCTTGTATTCCTGTTTGGGCTGCTTTTGTGCATAGCCACGCAGATGAATGCCTTGACGCAAATAATCCAAAGAACTCAGATGCTCACGCCAGTGAGTGTCGATGCTTTGCAGCAGCACCATGCGCTCGAACTGAATCAAACTGTCTTCACCGATGGGCTCCACCTTGGCGATAAACGCTGAGTTCGCCGCCGCAACGACTTTTTCAAGCACGTCATCATCCGTGATGGCTGTCGCGGCAGAGACTTCTTCTTGCAGCGCAACGTTGACTTGCCATTCCTCGCGCAAGACTTTTTCAAGCATGGGGATGTCCCACTGCTCTTCAACGCTTTCAGCCGGCACATACTGCCGCGTCAGGTCGGTGAAGCAACCTTCACGCAGCGAGGTGATCTGCACTTGCAAACTCGACGCATCCATGATGTCGTTGCGCTGCTGGTAAATCACCTTGCGCTGGTCGTTGGACACATCGTCATATTCCAGCAATTGCTTACGCACATCAAAATTTCGGGCTTCAACCTTGCGCTGCGCAGACTCGATGCTGCGCGTCACGATGCCAGCTTCAATCGCCTCGCCATCCGGCATCTTCAGACGCTCCATGATGGACCGCACGCGATCACCCGCGAAGATCCGCATCAGCGGGTCATCCAAGCTCAGGTAAAAGCGCGAAGAGCCTGGATCCCCCTGACGGCCGGAACGGCCACGCAGTTGGTTGTCAATCCGGCGTGACTCATGCCGCTCAGTCGCGATGATGCGCAAGCCACCCAAGGCGGTGACCTTGTCATGCTCGACCTGCCATTGCGCGCGCAGACGAACGGTTTCAGCAGCTTTGGCGTTAGCGTCAAGGCTTTCATCGGCCTCAACCGCTTCGATCAACTTCTCGAGATTCCCGCCCAACACGATGTCGGTGCCGCGGCCCGCCATGTTGGTGGCGATGGTGATCATGCCGGAACGGCCGGCCTGTGCCACGATGTCTGCTTCACGGGCGTGCTGCTTGGCATTCAGCACTTGGTGCGGCAGCTTTTCTTTTTCCAACAGCTGGTCGATGATCTCTGAATTTTCGATCGACGTCGTGCCGACCAACACCGGCTGACCGCGCTCGTAGCATTCGCGAATGTCCTTGATGGCAGCTTCGTATTTTTCGCGCGTGGTTTTGTACACACGGTCCAACTGGTCTTCGCGCTGACTGCGTCGGTTCGGTGGAATCACGGTCGTCTCTAAGCCGTAAATTTCCTGGAACTCGTAAGCCTCGGTATCAGCCGTACCGGTCATGCCAGCGAGCTTTTTATACAGACGGAAATAATTCTGAAACGTGATCGATGCCATGGTCTGGTTTTCAGCCTGAATGGCGGCACCTTCTTTGGCCTCCACCGCTTGGTGCAAACCATCGCTCCAGCGACGTCCCGACATCAACCGACCGGTGAATTCATCCACAATGATCACTTCACCGTCCTGCACCACATAGTGCTGGTCGCGGTGGTAAATGTGGTTGGCACGCAGCGCTGCGTAGAGGTGATGCACCAAGGCGATATTGGCCGGGTCGTAGAGTGTGGCGCCTTCCGGAATCAGACCCATGCCAAACAGAATGCGTTCGGCGTTTTCGTGGCCCTGCTCGGTCAAGAAAACTTGATGGGTTTTTTCGTCAACCGTGAAATCACCGGGCGTGATGATGCCCTCACCTGTGCGCGGATCGGCTTCGCCCACTTGAAGCTTCATCAGCGGAACGACCTGGTTCATGGCCAGGTACATGGCGGTATTGTCTTCCGCTTGACCGCTGATGATCAGCGGCGTACGGGCTTCGTCAATCAGAATCGAATCGACCTCGTCGACGATGGCGAAGTTCAAACCACGCTGCACGCGGTCGCCAACTTCGTAGACCATATTGTCGCGCAGGTAATCGAAACCGTACTCGTTGTTGGTGCCGTAAGTGATGTCAGACGCATACGCAGTCTGCTTTTCTTCGCGCGACATATTCGGCAAGTTGATGCCGACAGACAGGCCGAGAAAGTTGTAGAGCTTGCCCATCCAGCGCGCATCGCGATTGGCCAGGTAGTCATTCACCGTCACCACGTGAACGCCTTTGTCAGCCAATGCGTTCAGGTACACAGGCAAGGTCGCTGTGAGAGTTTTACCCTCGCCAGTACCCATTTCAGAAATTTTGCAATAGTGCAAAGACATGCCGCCCAGCATTTGCACGTCAAAGTGCCGCATCTTCATGATACGTTTGCTGCCTTCACGGACCACTGCAAAAGCTTCCACCATCAAGTCGTCGAGCGTCTCGCCAGCGGCCACACGGCCCTTGAATTCTTGGGTCTTGTTACGCAGCTGCTCGTCGCTGAGTTGTTCGTACTGCCCTTCCAGCGCATTGATGCGGTCAACCGTTTTACGGTAAGTTTTCATCAACCGGTCGTTGCGGCTACCGAAGAGTTTTGTCAGAGGATTGAAAGCCATAGATACGAAGCCCTTTACCAGCACCAGCAGCTGTTAAAACAGGCCGAAACCTTTATTGATTGCAACTTGAGAGACGGCGCTTTTATCAGCCTACCAGCCCGTTAGCCAATACAACTGTACGCAAACCCCTGATTTTACCTCCGCTCCGCCATCCTTCCTGGATGCTCCGATGCGCGTGATTTTTAGCTGCTGTACGCTTGCCATCCCTGATAATTCAAAAGCGCTCGCACCGGGTCGCTTCACACTTTTTTAGCCACGTACTTCCACGCTATGTATTCACCGCAACGCCAACCTAGGGCCGTCACCTTCAACCAAGCCATAGAGAATTCCCCTTCTCTGGCGCGGCTGGCGGGCATGGTGCGCGAGTCGAACGATTTGCTCAAAAGCATTGAGTTGCTGTTGCCAGCGACGATGAGGGCCTCGGTCAAGGCCGGCCCCATTGAGGGTGAAACCTGGTGTTTGCTGATCTCCAGCAACGCCGCTGCGGCCAAGCTGCGGCAGCTGCTGCCAGCGCTTCAAGCCCGACTGCTGGCTAACGGGCACAAGATCACCACCATTCGACTAAAACTGTTGATCGGCCAGCCGCAACGCTAGGCATCTGCCTTTTTTGAATGTCTGATGCTTTTAAATTCCCTTCGTTGATAGTGTGCAAAAGGCCCATGAACCCGCTGAGCAGGAGACAAAATGTTGAGTTACGCGAAGCGTCTGACGATGCTGTTGATGTTCTGTGCGATGGCAGCGGCATCCGCCGCTGGTCAAGTCAACTGGGTGACCCCTTGAGCCGCATCGGTGCAAGGCCCTTATCCGGTCAGTAGTTCCTCCGCACAGCCCAATCTGTCGCTGGTGTTTCCAACGCCTGAAACCGGCGCCCGTGATCAATCTTTACGGCTGAGCGTTAAACCTGAACTCTGGGGTGCCAGCACTCGTTTTCGTTTCTCCAACGCGCTGGGTACTCAGCCTTTGACATTCGACGGAGTGGCGGACTTCGATCTCGCCACCACTGATATCCAGACTGGCGCTATGAAAGCCGAGTTTTTTCCGGACAACACGATCGGTGGCCCCGGCGACAAACTGCACCCGAACCGCATCGGCTATCCGGCGATGGGAATGACAATTGACCTCAGCCTATTTGGCACTCACGGCCATTGCAGTTCTGCGGCTAACGTGAACGCGGCAGTGGTGTGTCAATGACTCATCACGTCACGATGACTGAACTGATGGTTGCGCTGCCCCGATCCCCGTATCCAGGTATCTCTGCTGCCGATCCGTGTGATGAATCTGGTCTGGCGCGATCGAAAAAAGACACCTCACCACGGAGATACTTTTGTTGCGGATCTGATTGCAGCGGGTTCGGATGTCTTACGGGTCACGGACGTTTTTAACAACGGCTGCGTGAAATGGATGCTGCGTTACGGAAAGATGCAAGGGATTGGTTGACCGCTCCCGGCCATCCTCGCATGCGCCTGCGTGGGATTCTTTGTTCCATTCAGAAAGACGGCGTGGAGACAAGGGCCGATCGCCTTTGCATACTTTCCCGTGGGGTTTCTCCC